>DATACQ010000064.1:0-5534 GCA_036258955.1 Binatia bacterium | reverse complement strand
CGAGTGCCGCAGCGACCAAGCCGAAGAGCGCCAACAATATCCGACGTTGCGATAATTGCATCCAGTACTCCGCGTCGGCGTAACCGCACGTCAAAGCTGCTGGGCGATTTATCAGGCGGCCCTAGGCCATGTCAAGAATGTAAAATCACCAAAAGTCGGGTGATGATGGGTAAAGCTTCGAGGTGGGTCGCGTATGGCCGGTCATGAGGCATTTCCCGGCAGCCCAAACAAACAGTAATCTACAATTTCTCGATGGCCTCGGCGGGCAGCTCCAGTTTCGTTTGGCGGCCGAGAATCTCTAGCAACACGGCCACACGCTCGCTATCCTTTAACGCGCGCTCGAAAATCGCCTCGACGCCTGCAAAAGGACCTTCTTGAATACGAACCACTTGGCCGGGCGTGAGGCGGATTGGATCAACTTGCGCTACTCCGCCCGGACAGCGCTCGCGCAGTTCATCGATGATTGAAGGGGGAACCTCGGCGACATGGCTGCCAAACTTGAGGAAGTCTTTGACGCCGGGAACGTAGCGCGCGGTCTTTCCGGAGATTTCAAGATCTAGCCGCGAAAACACATATCCGGGAAAGAGCGGTACCAGAACCCATTGCGGTCGTCCGTGCCGCCGCCGTCGAGTGCGCAGCCACGGCAGAAACACTTCTATTCCGAGCGTGGTTAGCCGTTGCTGAACCTCTTTCTCACGATTGGGCTTGCTGCGGATTGCGTACCATCGAATCCCGGGTACAATCTCTATTTCTGCTTCTTGCATAACCTGGGGCAAAAACGAATTGAGATTTTAGCAGACAACTCCTTTCAATGTAAGTCGCACAAAGCTCGGTAAGAACAATTTGGTTGAGGTTAAACAAGGCAAGACAAGCGAAACTAGAAACGAACGTCGAGCTATTTTCAGAGTACGGCGATTTGCGCCGACGCTTGTTGAAGAGCGTCAAAAGTTTGCCGCCACGCTGGAGAATGAACGGCGAAAAACTCTGTGAGCGCGCGTTGCGAGGCTCTCGGCTCGCTGAAGCGGTGTTGGTCCGTGGCATACTCGTTGCATGTAAATTTCTTGACTTTGGTGCCAATTCACGTTTCAATATAGGCATTGAAGCGAATCTGAGTCGCGTTCGTCTTATACTATGCAAGGTTGAGCGAACGCCGTAAGGAGTTCGATGCGAGCGACACTCCCGCGACAGTCAGTTAAGGATTTATGCGCGCCTCCGCACCGCCTCCTGCGTGAGCTTATGTTCGCTTGA
The DNA here is from genome assembly GCA_036258955.1 of Binatia bacterium. GTDB lineage: Bacteria > Desulfobacterota > Binatia > UBA9968 > UBA9968 > DATACQ01. The sequence continues at coordinate 4,286 of DATACQ010000064.1, read as the reverse complement.
AGGTGATGCGAAACATTCCGACCACCGCACCGCCCCACGACCCGGAAGCGAACACCTTCCGCCGCCCGCGGTTCTTCACCACAGGCGGCGCTCTCCGCACGACCAAGCAAACCAAACCATACCGTTCAGACTCAATCGCGCAAACAAATGGAGGCCGTAATGGCTACAACGTCGGATTTTGAAACATTGATCAGACAGGACCGAGACCGTCACCATTCTCGCTCGTGGCGTGGCAACCTGCTCGGTTATCTCGAGAAGGTCAAAGAAGATCCCACCATCACTAAATTGGCGCACGCGCGGGTCTACGACATCATCATGAAACCCGGCTCCCGTGATATTCATGAAAGCGGTGATCCGCACGTGAAACGTCTCTACAAAGATGAAGCATTAAGAATTTACGATTTCTTCGCTGACGAGTTTTTCGGCATCGAAAAAACCGTGGCGCAAATCGTGCGCTACTTCCATGCGGCATCGCTCAAAGGCGAAGAGAGCCGGCAGGTGCTCTATTTTATGGGTCCGGTAGGCTCAGGCAAGAGCTCTCTTGCGGAGAAATTACACCGCGGTCTTGAGGCAGCGGATCCTATTTATGCCATCGAAGGCTGTCCGATGTTTGAAGAGCCGCTGCATCTGATTCCGCGCCACCTGCGCAAAGAATTCGAAAAGATGCTTGGGATGCATATCGAAGGCGATCTCTGCCCAGTGTGCCGCTACCGGCTTAAGGAAGAATTCAATGGGCGCTATGAAGAGTTCCCCGTTGCGAGCGTCGAGTTTTCCAAGCGCGCCCGCATCGGCATCGGTGTCGTGCCTCCGGTCGATCCGAACAACCAGGACACCTCCGTGCTCATCGGCAGCGAGGATATTTCAAAACTGGACCTGTATTCGGAAGGCGATCCGCGAGTCCTGGAGCTAAACGGCGCTCTGAACGTCGGCAACCGGGGTATTGTGGAGTTTATCGAGGTCTTCAAGAACGAAATTGAATACCTTCACTGCATGATCACCGCCACTCAGGAAAAGGTCGTGCCCGCGCCCGGCCGTCACGGTCTGGTTTATGTCGATACGGTCATCGTCGCTCATTCAAATGAGGCCGAGTGGCAGAAATTCAAATCGGACCACACCAACGAGGCGATACTGGACCGCATCGTCGTGATACGCGTGCCGTACAATTTGCGCCTCTCCGAAGAAGTTAAAATCTACCAAAAGATTATTCGAAACTCCGACTTTCGCGCGCACGTCGCGCCGCACACATTGGAAATTGCCTCGATGTTCGCGATCCTCTCGCGCCTGGAGCCGACCAACAAGTGCGATCTGATGACCAAGCTCAAGCTCTACAACGGCGAAGAAGTCATCGAAAAGGGCCGCACCAAGAAAGTAGACATTCAAGAATTGCGCGACGGCGCCAAACGAGAAGGCATGTCGGGAATTTCGACCCGCTTCATCATGAAGGCGCTGGACAATGCTTTGTCGGACAATACGGCGGGTAATTGCATCAACCCGATCAATGTGCGCGAGGCGTTGATTAACATGGTCAAGGAGGCAGATCTCTCCGACGACGCGCGCAAACAGTATCTCGAATTCCTGCAGGATACGCTGCACAAAGAGTATTTGGAGATTTTGGAAAAAGAGATCACCCGGGCCTTCGTGTACTCCTATCAGGAACAGGCTGAATCGCTGTACCAGAATTATCTGGACCACGCCGAAGCCTATGTGAACAAGAGTAAGGTCAAGGATCGCAACACCAAAGAGGAATTGGCGCCTGATGAGGGCTTCTTGAAGTCCATAGAAGAGCAGATCGCCATCATCGGCTCAGCGGCAGATGGTTTTCGCCAGGAAGTGATCGCGTATCTTTGGGCCGCCAACCGCCGGGGCGAAAAAATCGACTACCGCAGCTATGAGCCCCTTAAAGAGGCGATCGAGAAAAAGCTCATCAGCTCGGTGCGCGATCTCAGCCGGGTGGTTACCAAGTCGCGGATGCGCGACGAAGAACAGTCCGAAAAGTACAACGCCATGGTCAAGAATCTACTGGAACATGGCTACTGCGCCAATTGCGTCGATCTCGTGCTGAAGTACGCGGCAAATCATCTTTGGAAAGATTAGCCAAGCCCGAGTATAAAAATGGACACGCTTTTTCGTCCCTATAACCCTTCGTCGGGACAGCGCAGCGACCGCAGCGCCGGCGACCGGCTGCGCCACCGCCAAAAAATTCGCGAAGCCGTGCGCAACAACATCGCCGACATCGTCGCCGAAGAGTCCATCATCGGTAAGGACAACAACCGCATCGTCAAAGTGCCCATTCGCGGCATCAAGGAATACCGCTTCGTCTATGGCGAGAACGCGCCCGGAGTCGGCCAGGGCGGCGACGGGCAACCTCAACCCGGACAAGTGATCGGTAAGGGAAAAGACCAGAGTGCCGGTCACCAAGCCGGCGATACACCGGGAACTGACTACTATGAAACGGAAGTCACCCTCGACGAGCTCATTGAAGTGATGTTCGAAGATCTGGAGCTGCCTGATATCGATCGCAAGCGCCTGCGGCAGCTCGAGGTGGAGAAGCTTTTCAAGCAGAAAGGATTCCGGCGCAAGGGAATTCGCGTGCGCTTGGATAAGAAGCGCACCGCTCTCTCTCGCATCAAGAGACTAAAGGCGTCGCAGCGGCGGCAAGTGCCACCTGGAAGGGGCGATCGCTTCCCCTTCCATAAGGACGACCTGCGCTACCATCACACGGTGGTGGAGCCGCGTCGCGAATCCAATGCCGTCGTGCTCTGTATCATGGATACTTCGGGTTCCATGGACACGATGAAGAAGTACCTGGCGCGCAGTTTTTTCTTCATCCTTTACCGCTTCCTCTGCACGCGCTACCAAAACGTCGAGATCGTCTTTATCGCTCATCACACAGAGGCGCGCGAGGTGACCGAGGAAGAGTTCTTTCACAAAGGTGAGTCGGGCGGAACCTTCATTTCCTCAGGTTATGTCAAGGCACTGGAAATCATCAACGAGCGCTACCATCCCGCGCTATGGAATATTTACGCGTTTCACTGCTCGGATGGCGATAATTTCGATTCTGATAACCCGGCGGCGCTGAAGGCCGCCACCGAGCTGTCGCAAGTCTCTAATTTGTTCGGCTACGGTGAAATCAAACCGCTCGGCGAAGGTTACTACGGCAGCAGCCTGATCCAATTCTTTTCGCAGATCAGCGAGCCCAATTTCCAGACGGTCCAGATTCAGCGCAAGGAAGACATCTGGCCGGCCTTCAAAACATTTCTCGCCAAAGACCGCGTGCGCGAAGACGCCGCTTAGGAAAGCGACAGTGAGCGCCGGCTACACTTTAGAGGACCTCGAGGCGTGGAACGAGCGCATCGTCGTTCTGGTGAAACGCTTCGGGCTCGACACCTATCCGCAGGAGTTCGAGGTTTGCGATCACGAGGACATGCTCTCGTACATGGTCTACTCAGGCATGCCCTCTCATTACCCCCACTGGTCCTACGGCAAGAGCTTCGAGAAGCTAAAGACGCTTTACGAGTACGGCGTCAGCGGCCTGCCCTACGAGATGGTAATCAACTCGAATCCGTCGATAGCCTACTTGATGCGGGACAACACGCTGGCATTGCAGGTTCTGACGATTGCTCATGTTTACGGGCACAACGATTTTTTCAAAAATAATTTCACATTTCGCAGCACGCGGGCGGATTACACGATCGAGACGTTCAAAACTCACGCCGACCGGGTACGCCGTTACGTTGAAGACCCCAGCATAGGATTGGAGAGAGTCGAGCGCATGCTCGATGCCGCCCATGCACTATCGCTCCAGTGCCGGCGCAACCTCGCGATCCGCAAGCCCAGCTCCGAAGAGCAGCGCGAATTCAAAATGGAAGAGTCCCACCCGGCAAAAGATCCGTTCGCGACCATCCATCGCGCCAAGGAATACACGCCGCCGGATTTGACAAAAGTCCCGCTCTATCCGGACGAGGACATTCTACTCTTCATTCGCGATCACAAGCCGCATTTCGCCGACTGGGAAAAAGATTTGCTGACGATCGTCCACGATGAAGCCCAGTACTTCATTCCTCAGATGGAAACCAAAATTATGAATGAGGGCTGGGCGAGCTTCTGGCACAAACGGATTCTCGAAGAGTTAGACCTTCCGCAAAGCTTGCATCTGGAATTCATCGTTCGCCACACGCAAGTGCTGCGCCCGCATCCCGGGGGCCTCAACCCCTATCACGTCGGCATGAAGATCTGGGAGGACATCGAAAGACGCTGGAAGCATCCCGATCCTGAAGAAGAAAAGG
>DATACQ010000063.1:0-2853 GCA_036258955.1 Binatia bacterium | reverse complement strand
ATGGGAAAACAGCCTCACGAAAAAGACCTCGCTGGAAGATCATCTGATCTGGCAGCTGCGGCTTTCTAAGATCAGCGAAAAAGAAGAGAACATCGGGCTTTATATTATCGGCAACCTCAACGAAAACGGCTATCTGGCTATGCCATTGGAGGATGTCTGCGCCGCCACTGAAACAACCTTGGAAGAAGCCGAAGCGGTTCTCAGGAGAATTCGGTTTTTTGATCCGGTGGGAGTGGCCGCCCGGGACTTGCGTGAATGTCTGTTGGCGCAACTGGAAAGTTTGGGGCTGTCGGATCACCTTGCCGCCCGTATCGTCGCGGATCATCTCGGACATCTTGAATCAAAACGCTATGAAAAGTTAGCGCGAGAATTGGGGGTCGGAATCGACGAAATAGCCGACGCCGCCCATGTTATCGCGTCTTTGGAGCCCAAACCGTCGCGCGGATTCGAACAAGATGAGGTCCGCACCGTCTTGCCCGACGTCTTCGTTGAAAAGGTCGGCGATGATTATGTCATCTATTTAAATGATGACGGTGTGCCGCGCTTGCGCGTCAGCTCCCTTTACCGCCGCATGGTAGGGCAAGAAGGTGAGGCCGAGGAACAGGCTAGACAGTATCTTCAGGAAAAAGTCCGGGCGGCTACCTGGCTTATCAAAAGTATTCAACAGCGCCAGCAAACGCTTTTCCGCGTCACCCAAAGCATTTTCAAATTCCAGCGGGAGTTTCTCGATCATGGCGTGAGTCAGTTGAAACCCATGGTCCTGCGCGATGTGGCCGAGGACATCCACATGCATGAGTCGACGGTCAGCCGGGCTACAGCCAACAAGTACGTGTACACGCCCCAAGGACTGTTTGAGCTTAAATTCTTCTTCCAGAGTGGTATCAGAGGCGGCAACGGCGAGGATGTGGCGAGCGAAACGGTAAAGGAAAAGATCCGCGGTATCATCGCTGCTGAAAACCCGCAGAAGCCCTACAGCGATCAACATATCGCGGCAATGCTGTCAACCAATGCTATCGAGATTGCCCGTCGGACCGTAGCCAAGTACCGGGAGGCGATGGGTATTCTGCCCTCGTCGAAGCGCCGGCAGCCGTATCTACGCAAATAATTTGGGAAGAACAGCCCACGCCCCATGAAGGTCCGGTAACTTTGCGGGCCCGCGGCCGCAAAATTTAGGCAAGTCATCCGGCAGGCCCGCCATGTGTCCCTCGCGGCACCCCACGAACTATAGTTTCTCACTGCTTCAGAAGGCGCCCCGCGCGAAAGCCAATGCAGCTCGGCATCGCGTGCCTGGGAACGCCGGACAATCTCTACGATGGTTGCGGAAAAGGGCAGGAAATGAAGATCACCGATTTTCTTAACGCGCACTCGATTATCCCGGATCTCGCGGGCCAGGACAAGCCAGCCGTCCTCGATGAGCTCGCGCGAAAGTTCCCGGCCGCAGACGCCACGCTGAACTCTGAGCGCGTGCGCGACGTGCTGGCGGAGCGGGAGAAAATCAGCACTACGGCGATCGGCGACGGCGTAGCGATACCGCACGGTAAGCTTGCGGGTGTGGATCGGGTTTACGCGGTATTTGCGCGCAGCAAGAGAGGGGTTGATTTCGCTTCACTTGACGGCGAGCCGACCCACTTGTTTTTCGCTTTGATTGCTCCAGCGGACGGAGCTGCGGATCATCTCAAAGCCCTGGCGCGTATTTCACGGGTATTAAAGGAAGCCGCTTTCCGGTCTCGGCTTCTGCAGGCGCAATCCGGCGAAGAGCTTTTCACTATCATCTCCAACGAAGACCAGAAGTTATAGCGAGGATGGCTGAGAGTCTGGAAATCATCGTGGTCACCGGGATGTCCGGATCGGGGAAGAGCTTTGCCATTCGCGCCTTCGAAGACAACGGGTTTTTCTGCGTTGATAATTTGCCCGCGCTACTGATTCCGAGGTTTATCGATCTCTGCCAGGATCATCGAGAAGGAGTCACCCGGATCGCGCTGGGCGTCGATTTGCGCGGCGAGCAGTTTCTCCAATCGTGGCCCAACGTGCTCGAGGCGATACGTTCGGCCGGGCATCGTGTTCAGGTGCTCTTTTTTGACGCTTCCGATGACGTGCTGCTGAGGCGCTTCAGCGAAACGAGGCGGCCGCATCCGCTCGCGGGTAGCGGATCCGTTCAAGATGGAATCTCCGGCGAAAGGAAAGCGCTGGAAGGCATGCGCGCGCTGGCGGATCGAATCATCGACACCAGCGATATGAACGTGCATCAGCTTAAGCGTGAAATCGAGCAGCAGTTTTGCAGCGCGCCTTTTTCGCGCCGCATGGCCGTATTCTTAACCTCGTTCGGCTACAAATTCGGCATCCCACACGATACGGACATTATCCTTGACGTGCGCTTTCTTCCAAATCCTTATTTTGTCAATGAGCTGCGCGAGAAAACCGGGTTGGACGATGAAGTCAAAGATTACGTTTTGCAGAACGACGATACGCGCACTTTTCTGGACCGGCTCTACGCCCTGCTGGGCTTTACGTTGCCGCTGTACGAGCGGGAAGGGAAAAGCAGTCTAACGCTGGCACTTGGCTGTACAGGCGGTCGGCACCGTTCGGTCGTGTTGGTGGAGGATCTGCGCCAACGGTTGAGCGAGGGGGATATGCGGATTCACGTGAAGCACCGCGATATAGACAAATGATCGGATGCCCAGAGTTACGAAAAAATTAGAGATCCGCAACAAGCTGGGCTTGCATGCCAGGGCCGCGGCTCTTTTTGTCCAAACGGTCAATCGGTTTTCTTCTCAAGTCATCGTCTCAAATGACGGGACCACGGCGGACGGCCGCAGTATTATGGAGATGCTGATGCTGGGAGCGACTCAGGGC
>DATACQ010000062.1:0-2375 GCA_036258955.1 Binatia bacterium | reverse complement strand
CTAGAGTCCCGAGTCTAGTGTTTTTATTTAACCCGAGACTTAAAACGCGAGACCCGAGACCCATTTCTGTGTCCACTCTCTCGAGGCTTGCTCCCTCGACCGAACACTGTGTCGCAACTTTCCGCCGGACCATCAATAATCCGGGTTAGATACAGGACGCTGTCCTCGCCGGCAAGCGGGTATCGTGCTCACGAGAGCCGGTTTTCATTGGCATTCTTTTACGTTATTGATAAGGACGACACAACCGCTGAAACAGAATAGGAAGGAGTATCGTCTATGCCATCGAATCCTGAGGCTCTTGCCAAACAAAAGGCCGAAAAGGTCGAATATGATTGGGGTACGCTCTGGCCCTGTTATCACAAAGAAAAGATGAACTGGGCGACGGGCTTTCGCACCAAAGGTGATGTCGATATTCTGTTTCTTTCCGGAACCACGGGGCGCGATCCCTTCGAAGATGCGCCCTGCAGGACGCCCGATCAAGAACGGGCTGGTCGAGGAAAGGTCGTTGGCGGCATCAAAGAGCAGACACGGCAGTGCTGGATTGACATCAAGGACAATCTCGAACTGATGGGAGCCTCGCTCAAGAACATCGTCATGATCCGCTACTATTTAAAACGGCGCGAGGATGTCTTCGACATGCGCGACGAAATGTACGCTTTTTTTGAGGAGCATGAACCGGATCTGCGCGCGCACCCTCGACCGGCGACGTTATTGCGCGGCGTTGGCATCGATCTGCCGGATATGCTCGTCGAAGTCGAAGCCTGGGCGGTAGTGCCACGCCAGAAGTAAGATTGACGCCTCGCTATGGACCTGACCCGGAGGTTATCGGGGCGTCTGTAATCGGCCCGTGAAAGAAGAGGGAGCTTTATGAAGAGAAAGTTGTTTCACTTCGTTCATGCGACCTTCGTGACGGTTTTTCTCCTGGTGATCGGCGCCAACTTGGTTCGCGCTGCTGAAACTCGCATCTCCATCGGCGTCACCGAAACGATGGACACCTTCAATCCGTACGCCGACAGTGTATCGCTCATGTACAGCATCTGGTGCCAGGTGCTGGGTTGCCTCGGTACTTACGACTTCGACAAGGGCCAGCATGTGGGCCTGGTTGTGGAACGATGGGAAGTTAAAGACCCAAACACGTGGTTGTTTCACGTGCGCAAAGGGCTAAAGTTTCATAACGGCATGCCCGTGACCGCCCACGATATCGTCCATTCCATGGGCCGAACGCGCAATGATCCGCAGAGCAAGCAGCGCCAAAACATCGCGGCGGTGGCGAGCGAAAAGGCGCTCAACGACCATACAGTGCAAGTCACGACAAAGGTTCCCACAGCGCCGCTTCTGGATTACCTCTTCGACCGCATAATAGTGACGAGCAAGGCTCTTTACGACCAATATGGACCGGAAGTCGCCGACCGCCAATATCCCTTCGGCGCGGGGCCCTACAAATTCCGCGAGCTCATGCCCGGGCAACGGCTCGTGATTGGCAAAGACAAGTCCCATCCGATGTGGAAGCAGTATCCGCAGGCGCCGGATGAAATTGTATTCCGAATCATGCGCGAGCCGGAGCAAAGGGTGACCGCTCTGCTCAATAATGAGATTCAAATCGCGCAATTCGTGCCGCCGCATTTACGCCAGCGGGTGGAACAGAGCCCGCGGCATAAGATCGTCAAGTTTCACACTGCTGAAATAATGTTTCTCGCGATGATGCCGAAGGTCAAACCGTGGGATAACAAGTTGGTGCGCCAGGCAGTGGCCTATGCGATTGATCGCGACACGATCATCAAAACGATACTGAGAGGGGAGGCTTCGCGCCTGGATGGTCCCATTGGCGAAGGCCAGTACGGCTACGATCCAAATTTGCAGCCGAAGTACACCTACAATCCGGAAAAAGCCAGGGAGCTTCTCAAGCAAGCAGGATATCCCAACGGCGTTGATGTTGAGCTGCAAACGCCGGTTGGCCGTTATACATTGGACAAGCAAATCACCGAAGCGATGATTCCGATGCTCAATGCCGTTGGTTTTCGCGCTAAATTGCTTACCCCGGAATGGGCGACGTTGTGGGCCAACGTGCAGCTCGGCAAGGTACCGTTTTATTATATGGGCCGTGGTGGGGTGGTCGATCCGAGCGCCGCTTTGTCACAATATTTTGAAACCGGCGGCTCGCCGCGTATCGGTTACTCGAATCCAAAATTGGACGAGTTATTGAGCCAAGAACGGCAAACCTTCGACCCGGCGAAGCGTAAGAAAATTCTTGCGCAAGCTATGAGCTTGATCACCGAAGAAGCGCCGGCGCATTTTCTCTGGCGCCATCAGCTCCTGTTTGGAATGGCAAAGAATGTCGATTACCGGCCTCTCCCCAGTGAACGCATCTTTGGCTG
>DATACQ010000061.1:0-3261 GCA_036258955.1 Binatia bacterium | reverse complement strand
AAAGGTTTGCTCCTCGCCTCCGCATCTGTGCCAACTGCGGAATCCGGGTTAGATCCTCCCTGTAACTTTTGCGGTTTACACTCGCCGCACCGCCCGGCGAGTCTAAACCATCACTCGCCTTCACGTGCATCTGTGAAAAGAGACCCTTTTCGGCTAACTCGGCGAATCTACGATGTTGCTGTTATCGGCGGGGGAATCTATGGCATCAGTGTTGCCAGGGACGCCGCGTTGAGAGGATTGAGCGTTGCCGTCGTAGAAAAGGCTGACTTCGGTGGCGCGACATCATCTAACCATCAAAGAATTATCCACGGCGGGCTGAGATATCTACAGCACGCTGACTTGAGAAGAATGCGCGAATCAATTCGCGAGCGCAGCATTCTTCTCCGTATTGCACCCCACCTAGTCAATGTCTTGCCCTTTGTTGTTCCGACATATCGGAATGTGACGCAACGAAGGCTACTCATGGCCGTGGCATTGGCAGCCAACGACTTAGTCAGTCTGGATCGGAATCACGGCCTCGAGCCTCACAAAAAAATCCCACGAGGACGTATGCTGTCGAAACCGGAGTGTCTCCGGATTTGGTCAAGTTTAGATACTACGGAATTGACGGGTGGCGCACTATTCTACGATGCCCAGGTTTATGATACCAACCGCCTCAATTTAGCTCTCCTGTTTTCGGCCGCCGAGGCGGGGGCAGAGTTCGTTAACTATGTGGAGACGACGGGCTTCCTCAGAGAAGGTGCGGCCGTAATGGGTGTGCAAGTGAAGGATGTGCTTTCTGGCGCTGAATTCCCGATTCAGGCCCGTATGACCGTGAACTGCGCCGGGCCTTGGGTCGATCGTGTTCTCGAACTACTGGATGACAAGTGGTCCAACAGGCCGTCCAAAATGACCAACGAGCTTTTGAAGTCAGTGGTCCTTGTGACCCGTTCCTTAGTGCAAAACGTAGGCGTCGGGATCCCAGGTAAGTCAACCTACATTGACGGCGACGCAGTTTTCAAAAAAGGATACAGGTATTTTTTTATTACGCCAGAGCGAGATAGATCCCTCGTAGGAACATTCCAAACGCCGCATGCAGGGGACCCGGACGAGCTTGCGGTCAGTGAAGATGAAATTCGGGAATTTATTTTTGAGATCAACTCAGCTTTCGATACCGGCATCCTCAAGAGAAAAGACGTGCACGCTCTGCTATGCGGGCTCGTGCCTAGTGCCGCCGGCGGCAATGACGAGCGCGTTCAACTCCGAAAACGATACGAAATCCGGGATCACGAGCGGGAGGATGGTATTCACGGGTTGTTGTCAATCGCCGGAGTAAAGTACACGACGGCGAGAGCCGTGGCTCAGAAAGTCGTCGACGTCGTACTAAAGAAACTTCGAAGAAAGTTCGTGCGCTGCCAAACCGGTGACATTGCCGCCGTGGGAGGGAGGGTTGGCTGTTTCGAAGAGTTTTCCCATCAAGCGCTCAAGACGAAACCCAAAGGTGTGAGCCAAGAAACACTGCATCACTTACTCCGGGCTTACGGATCCGAGTACCAGACTATCCTGAAGTATTGCTAGGATGACCCCATATGGCGGCGGCCGCTGACCAATGACTCGAGTACGATCAGGGCCGAGGTGGTTCATGGCGTAAGAGTCGAGATGGCTCAGAAACTGAAGGATACCGTTCTTCGCCGCACGGCACTGGGAGCCGCGGGATACCCGGGAGAAGAGTGTCTGCGTGCCTGCGCCGATATCATGGCAGTGGAGTTGGGGTGGAACCAAAAAAAAACATTTCAAGAAATTGACGACGCTCATCAGGCTTTTTGCGGGCGAGCATGAAACAGATGCTATCTGCGAGCCGACGAATTCTGATGATCGCGCCGACGCCGTTTTTCGCAGACCGGGGATGTCACGTCCGTATTCTCGGAGAAGCCAAGTCGCTGATGCGATTGGGGCACAAAGTGATCCTTTGTACCTATTTTTTGGGCCGGGATGTCGAGGGGATTCCGACGGAGCGGACGTTAGCGGTTCCATGGTACAAGAAGCTGTCTGCTGGACCTTCCTGGCACAAACCGTACATTGACCTGCTCCTTTTGTGGAAAGTCCTGCGCGCATGTCACCGGTTTCGTCCCGATATCATTCACGCCCATCTTCACGAGGGGATTGTCATTGGCAAGCTGGCGAGCCGCATCTTTCGGGTCCCGCTGGTCGCGGATCTTCAGGGCAGCCTCACCGATGAGCTCCTCGCTCACAGTTTCCTCCCAAATTACAGCTGGGTCGTCAAACTGATGCGCCGGATTGAGAAAAAGATCAACCAAATGCCGGAACACCTAATCGTAAGCTCCACAGAAACTGCTCGAACATGCGTCGATGTCTATGGCCTTTCTGCCGATCGCGTTAGTCCGGTCATGGACGGAGTCGATCTAGAGATCTTTTCACCGCGAAAAAGGGATACCACGCTGGAAACGCTCTTCGGATTATCGGCACCCAGGAGGTGAAGATGGATCACAAAGTAGTCATCTTCGTTGGGATCCTCACCAAATACCAGGGTATAGATTTGCTCCTCAAAGCGGTCCCGATGGTCGTGCGGCAGGTGCCTGCAGTCAAGTTTCTGATCATCGGCTATCCTAATGAACAAAGATACCGTGAAGAAGCCGAGGCTTTGGGTGTTCAGAAGTCGGTGCATTTTACCGGCAGGATCTCCTATGAAGATGTGCCGCGGTATCTCTCATTGGCCGACGTGGCGGTCTCGCCAAAAATTTCTGAGTCGGAAGCTAATCTGAAATTATTTGCTTATATGGCCATGGGGCTGCCGACGGTTGTGTTCGATAGTCCGATCAACCGTGAGATTCTCGGCGATGCCGGGGTGTACGCGAAGAGTGGCGACATCGGATCGCTCGCTCGAGCATTGATGGCGCTGCTTAAGGACGACACGTGGGCGCGGCAAATGGGTGAACGGGCGCGGCAGAAGGCGACCACCGATTACTCATGGGTGCGGGTAGGGAGGCGCCTTGGTGATATCTACGATTCCGTAGCGATTCATTCGCGATCCATTTCGAAGGAGCAGGTCGATGAACAATTCCAAAGTACTGGTAACGGGAGGGGCAGGATTTATCGGCTCCCATTTAACAAGCGAACTGGTTAAACGAAACTGTCGAGTTACCGTACTGGACGATCTGAGCGGCGGGTTTGTAAGCAACGTCGGTTCGAAAGCTCGCCTCGTTCAAGGCAGCATTACTGACGAACGGTTGATCCGGCACTTATTTTCGAGTGAAAAGTTTG
>DATACQ010000060.1:0-1910 GCA_036258955.1 Binatia bacterium | reverse complement strand
GATCACGCGGATACGGTAGAACGTATGAGTTAGCAGCCAGAGCACGAAGCGCGTCAAAACGTCGGGCAATAGCCGCAGCACATAAACTGTCATGGCAAATGTCAGAATGGCGATGACCAACAGGTTTGTGTCGGAAGAAAGTTGCAATGGCGTCACGAAAACCCATAGCAGCGCCGCCGCCAACAAAACTCCGAGGGTGTTGAACACGTTATTGGTCGCAATGAGCCGGCCCTTGGCCTGACGATCGGCCCGCTGCTGTAAAAGGGCGTTCAACGGCACGGCGAAAAACCCCGCGAAAAACCCCATGAGCACTAGAGCAGCCGCAGCCGCTGTGAACGACGGCGTTACGAAATAAAGGAGCAGCGCAAAAAACCCCATGCCCATGGCGCCCAGCGGGACGAGACCCAATTCGATCTTGTCGCCCGACAGGCGGCCGGCCATGAGGCTCCCGCCTCCGATTCCCACGGCCGCAAAGGTCCAGAGGAGGCTGATGCGCGTTTCGCCCAGATCGAGGATATCTTTACCGTAGAGTGGCAGAACCATCTGCAGGAATGCGCCTAGAAACCAAAAATAGGAAATCCCCATCACGGTAAGCCAGAGCGTCCGGTCGCGGTAAAGGCTACGGGCACCCTGCGAAATTTCGGCGATGGGATTGGGAACGAACTTCTTCGCGGAGCCGGATGGCGCCATCCTGGTGATGCCCAGGCTCGTCAACGTGCCGAGCACCGCAATGCCAACCAGAACAAAGCCAATCCAAGCCAAACGATCGCTCCACGCTTCGTAAATCGTCCCGCCGAGGGAAGTACCGAGGATAATCGCCATGAACGTGCTCATCTCGAGCAGTCCGTTGCCGCGAGATAGATCTTGCTCGGACAGCATCTCGGGGAGAATGCCATATTTGGCCGGGCTGAAAATCGTGGAGTGAAGACCCATGAGAAAGACTACTGCCAGCATCGGTTCCGTGCGCTCCAGGAAGAACGCCAGAAAACCGAGTGCCATCACCGCGACCTCGAAGCATTTCACCGCCACCAGCACTTTGGTTTTGCTGTAGATGTCGGCAAGGTAACCCGCATACCCGGAAAACAGCAGAAATGGCAGAATAAACAAGCCACCAATCAGGGGAATGTACTGTTTCCCACCGCCGGCCGAGTCCGGGATATCCAGCGCGATCAAAGTGACAATGATCTTGTAAAAGTTATCATTGAACGCGCCGAGAAACTGCGTCCAGAAGAACCAGAAGAACCCGCGGTTTTTGAGGATTTCGCTGTAGGAGCGGCCAAGCATGTGCTTTGTCGTTCAGGCTATCTGCTATCTTGTAGCGGGGCGTGCGGTATTGCAAGGTGTGAACCTCGACAAATGCCAGCAACCCTGTCAAGTGTTGTTGACAGTTTATCAATGAACGTCGTCTATCGAAAACAACATTGCCAATAGGATCGCTCATGAAACTCGGTCTGTTCGACCACATGCAAAAGCACGATCGTCCGTCCGTCCGGTATTTGACTTGTCCGCGGTTACGTCGCAATTGGTGCGACACCCCTTCGGCGAACGTTAGGAGAGAGTAAGTGTTTCGCGTTGTGGATCTGCCTGCGCGAGTTCCCGGGAAACTACTGCTCCACAGCATGCCGGGCCGCTTTGAAACGATCGAGAACGTTTGGGATCAGGTAAGAAGCCAGGCGGTCGGGGCGATCGTATGTTTAGCGGAGAAATACGAAGTCCGCCTGAAATCCTCCAGATATGCAGAGGCGCTGGAGGCGGGAACCGTTCCTTGTTCAGTGCTGCCGTTTGAAATTCGTGAAGGCGGCGTGCCGGAAGACCGAGACCGCTTCTGGGCGCTGGCCAAAGATCTAGCGAATCGGCTACAGGCGGGGGAAGTGGTGCTGATTCACTGCGCGGGCGGCGTCGGCCGCAGC
>DATACQ010000059.1:0-2091 GCA_036258955.1 Binatia bacterium | reverse complement strand
ATTTCGTAGAGCGAGGTGCCGTAGAGATCGAGGCCTTGAAAGTCCAGCTCAACCTGCTTCGGAATGAGCGGCAGGAAGCTTTGGTAATGCGGCATGGTGCCGGCGCCGCCGCTTACGAAACCGATGCGCGATTTAATCGTTGACTGAGTCATAAGCGGCACCTCCAGCGCGAAATTTCACTTCAATATGGCCCGGAGGCCAAAATGGCCGCAGCGGGCGACTTCCACCTGTCCTATTTTTTCTTCGCCTTGTACTCATCCACCGCTTTTTTCAAGTCCTCGTACTCTTCGCATTTGCCGACCCAAGGGCACGCTCGCTTCAGCGCCGCCAGCTGCTTCTCAGCATTGTCAAGCTGGTTCATTTCGAGATAGAGCTCTCCCAGGTACTCGTGCGCTCCCCTATGATTACCGTCCAGTTTCAAAGCGCGTTGATAAAATTCCATCGACTTCTCGAAAATTCCGTCTTTGCGATAGCTATACCCGAGCAGGCTATGGGCATCGGCGTTTTTCGGCTCCGCCTCAACTGCCTTTGTAAAGTGACCCACGGCGGCCTTGAAATCTTTCGCTTCCAGCGCCTTGCGCCCAGCTTCCATATTTGGATTCTCATTTGGTTTTGCCTCCGGAATGTCCATTGCGGCTGTTTGAGGGCGTAAGAGCAAGAAACTAAACGCAAGCACAAGCAGAGTCAGTAGTGATTTCATACGTCGCCTCCTGTAACTTTGGTGAGACGGGCCGAATCTTACCCGCGGCTTTTTCGCCGCGCAAGCGCGGCTGACCGTTATCTTCTTATCAGTTCCGCTTTTACCTCGCGCAGGATCGCCAGATCCACCAGCCGGTCCAGTGGGACCTCACTCGCAACGCCTGCTTCCTGCCTGATCTTGTCAACGATAGACCTGAGCACGGCATCTTCTATGTCGCCGTCTGCATTAACGACCTGACGCACGATCCTGTAAGTGTCCGCCGCAATCTTCGGCTCCTGCCCGAACTCTTTCTGCAAGTAGACCACGACCTCCCTCTCGTTCTTGGTTATGGCGTCCATGCTTCTAAGTGTGGCGCGGATCATGGATTTCACTCGTTCCGGACGTTGTTGAATGTAATCTTGGCGAGCCACCAGCCCACCCTGGAGGTCGCGCACGTCATACGTGTTGCCCAGTTCCGGATAGCTCGCTAAAGTCGCCATCGAAGTATAAGGCGGTGAAAGGATTGCCGCGTCAACTACTTTGCTGACTAAAGCCGTGTAACTGCTCGCTGTCGTGTTGGTCGAGATGTAAGCGATCTTTTCATTATTTAGTCTTTTCATCACGAGGGTAGCGGCATAATGGGCAAGCGATCCAATGCCGCTCACGGCGACATTCTTGATCTTTGCCGGCACCATCCCGGGCTGGCCTATCAAACTGAAACTGAGGCGGGTTTGGATGAAGCCGATCGTTCGGATACCGGCGCCTTTCATTGCCGCACGGATCGATAGCCCACCGGCGGCTGAATAATCGAGATCCCCGGCGACTAGTGCGGTAACGCCCAACGGAGGACGCATGACGATAATTTCTAAGTCGATGCCCTCTCGAGCATACATTCCCTGCGCCTTGCCGTAGTAAAACGGAATGAACGTCAGTGACTTGGCTGGGACGGTTAACCGTACTTTCTCGAGCCTTTGTTGCGCGGCGACTCGCGGCGTCGCTAGCAGGACAAGCATCAGGGCCAAGGGCAAAAGCCACTGAGCGCGGCAGACCTTTTTTTCTAAACGGAGCGGGGATGGATCAAACCCGTGCATCTTGCGCTGTGACCTCGCATCTTGACAGTCGGCTATCCCGGGTGTTCGCTGGCGGTCTGCGGTCATTCATTATCTTTCTTCCTTAAACTCGCGCCAAATTTCTCGATCACTTTCGCCTTCAGCTCGGCGCTCGCTCCAGAAACCTTGGGGAAATCGCTGATCCACTCATAGGGCTTGCATGCATCGATAATACCGCGCGACTGAAAACCACGCTCACCCGGTGGAATGATCGGATCGATGGGATTACTCCAACACCTGCGCAAAACGTCGATGTCTTTCGCCGGATCGGTTCTAGTGCAGAGCGCCCATAGAATGTCGTTG
>DATACQ010000058.1:0-3311 GCA_036258955.1 Binatia bacterium | reverse complement strand
GCGAAGATGACGCAAGACGATGTCGAACATGTCATCTCGGCCGTCCAGGACACCTGCCGGCAGTACCGGCGGTAGTAATGAGTCTCGTGTCTCGAGTAGGGTTTGGGGTGAAAATAAACCCCGATGTCCGGACTCCAGACCGAGAGACTATGTGGGATCCCCGAAGAAAGCTGCACTAACCCGGATCGATTTGGCCGCTCTCGGTAAAGCAGGCGACATGAAGCGCGTGGACCTGCGCGCGTCGAAGTCGCGCCACGATTGCATCTCACCTGAAGCGAGTAGGGGAGGGATTGCAGATGAAGGAGATTAGACCTGTGATGGAGGTTAGGCCATCTGTTCGGACGCGGCCCACGGCTGACAACGAATCCTTTGAGCCGCGGCGGATTCCCGGGCGGCTCACGGGAGCTGAGCTTTCAATTATCGTACCGACTTATAACGAACGGGATAATGCGCCGGAGCTGGTTCGGCGGCTCGACAAATGCCTGGCGGGGTACTCGTGGGAGGTAATTTTCGTTGACGACGACTCGCCAGACGGAACTGCCACAGTGGTTCGGCAAGTTGCTCAGCGCGACGGGCAGGTCCGGTGCCTTCACCGAATCGGCCGGCGAGGTCTATCGTCTGCGTGCATCGAAGGCATGTTGGCAAGCTCAGCGCCATATCTGGCAGTTATCGACGGTGACCTTCAGCACGACGAGACCCTTCTTCCGTCGATGCTCCATGCGCTGAAAACCGGGGAGTACGATGTTGCGATAGGCAGCCGTTATGTCTCGGGAGGAGGGACCGGTGCCTGGGAGACGTCACGAGTTCATATGAGCCGCTTCGCGACCGCCGTCAGCCGGCTAATTGTCGGAGCCGACCTGAAGGACCCGATGAGTGGATTTTTTATGATTCATCGCGATGCTTTTAATGCGGCGGTCCGAAATCTCTCGGTGATAGGCTTCAAGATTTTGCTCGATCTTTTCGCTTCATCGCCGCGGCCTTTACGCTTTAAGGAATTACCCTACGAGTTTCGGGCACGCCGGGCCGGCGAGAGTAAGTTGGACAGCAGAGCCAAATGGGATTACGGCATGCTACTTCTCGATAAACTCATCGGCCGGCTTGTTCCCGTACGTTTCATCGCATTCACATTTGTCGGAAGCATCGGTGTGGCTGTCCATCTGGCCGTGGTGACGTTATTGTTCAAGGGCTTTAACGTTGCTTTCCTGCCCAGCCAGATTCTCGCCACCCTCGTAGCTATGACGACAAACTTCGCCTTGAACAATGTCTTCACGTATCGCGACGTGCGCTTGACCGGCTGGCGATGGTTACGAGGTTGGGTGGCATTCATCGTCGCATGCGCCTTCGGTACTCTCGCTAATGTCGGTGTCGCAGCCTACTTGTTCGAGAATAACGCCGGCTGGACTGTCGCTGCGCTCGCGGGCATCATGGTGGGCGCGGTTTGGAATTATGCGACTACTCGGGTGTATACCTGGGGCGTGCCGAAGAGTTAAGCGCACAGCGCAGAGCGCATGGCGCAGAGCGAAAAGGGGTAGAGCATGGAGCAAAGCGCGAATAGGGGGGTAGACGGGTGGAGAAGGAGCGACCAAGATTTCGATTCATGGATCTCGAGATCTGGCAAGATGCATTGGCGGTCGCTGGAAGATTGTTCGACATCGCGGACAAGCTGGAGCAGAGAAAGCTCTACCGGTTCGCCGAACAATTGCGCGGTTCTGGACTTTCCATGTCGAATAACCCTGTGAAATAAACGTGTATTACGTCTACGTTTTGAGGAGCAAGAAAGATCGAAAGCTCTACACCGGTTGTACAGGAAATCTGAAAAAGCGCCTTCTTGAGCATGCGAATGGAACTGTTCGGTCAACTCGTTCCCGATTACCTTTTGAATTGGTCTACTATGAGGCTTCAAGAGGTATAGACGACGCATTGCGTAGAGAGAAATATTTAAAGACGACTTACGGTAAAAGATATCTTAAAGGTCGGTTAAAATATGATGTTGTCGCCTGAGCTATTTCACAGGGCTGAAGGGTCTGGCAGTAGTTCTAATCACGAATTCTCGAACTTCCTCAATATTGCGCGTCGTTCAACCTTTGAAAACGCAAACGTTCTTCTTGTGCTTGAAAAGCGCGGACTCATTGCGGAAGCAGAAGTGTCCGAGCTACTTGAGCGGCTAGATCATCTATGCCGGAAGATTACGAACTTTCAAAGAAGCATCAACGCTTAACGCTATGCGAAGAGGCGGTTCACGCTTACCGCCATGCGCTTTGCGCCATGCGCTTAGCAGGTCAATCATGAAGCGGCTGTTCGATATTATCGGCTCTATCGTCGGGCTTCTCTTCTTGTTTCCTGTTCTTATCCTGGCAGCCCTGTTGGTTAAACTTGATTCGCGCGGTCCGGTGTTTTTCAGACAGGAGCGGATAGGCAAAAATTTCAAGCCGTTTCAAATCTATAAATTTCGAACCATGGTGCAAGATGCTGGGCGCGCAGGACGCCCGATTACCGTTGGTGAAGACCCCCGCATCACCCGAGTGGGGCGGTTCTTGCGCAAGACTAAGATTGATGAACTTCCCCAGCTTATGAACGTGCTCAAAGGAGATATGAGCCTGGTCGGCCCGCGTCCTGAAGTCCCGGAGTATGTCAAGCTTTTTCAATCCGACTATGCTGAGATCCTGAATATCCGACCGGGTATCACAGACTTGGCGTCGCTTAAATATCGCGATGAGGCGGCAGTTCTCAGGGACTCTGACAATCCCGAACAAGAATATTTGACCCGTATTCTCCCGGACAAATTGAGATTAGCAAAGGAGTATGTGCAGCGGTCCTCGTTGTTCTTTGATCTGGGTTTGATCTTGCAAACTTTGCGGAAGCTGTTTGCCTAAAACCATTTTCTCTGAATTTAATTCTAGAAACGGTGCGTTGAACATTCTTTGCTTTGGGCGAGAGACCATGTCCAAAGGCGCTTAGACGACTGCCGATTGTTAATGTGCGTTTCCGCTGCATTCGTCAATAGTCAGTCCCGCACTGAGATGCACATGGCAATCAGGTCGTCCCCTGGGAAACGGAAACCTTTACTTCTTGTTGTCTTTTTTGCAGTCCTAATCATCGATGCGAGCCCACAACAACAGACAAGATACTCCAAGACTCCAAACAAAGAGCTCAAGACGAGAGCCTTCGCGTTGGTGAAAGATGTTAGAGGGCTTGTGTACTCCTACCGAAAACGGGATCGTGAGTTACTGTCACTTTTTGACCAAAGAAATAGGTCGGGAGTTCGAGCAGATGAAAGGAAAGCGGCGCGAGAGCAGTGGATCAGGGAGTCC
>DATACQ010000057.1:0-3451 GCA_036258955.1 Binatia bacterium | reverse complement strand
GCACGAACCGACCGGTAGCTTGGCCGGAGCTGACGTCTTCCATTCCTGCAAATCCTCTAAATTGCATCGATCTGGTTATAGACGGTCACGACGACCGGCGACAATAAAAACTTCGGAATTTCCCCAAACGACGTGGACCGGACTCTGGGCCGAATCCTTTTTTGCAGCATAAGCACACATGGTCCTTTGCCATATGTCGAAAGTCTTCGACCACAACCCCAACGAAAACACCGGCTACAACATCTCTAGCGAGAATGTTTTCGTCAGACATTTCATCGTAACCATGATCCGAAATTCTGACTTCGCCTCGGCGAACTAGAGCGCAAACCTTCTCAAACGTAATACTCTTCTCGGAATTTTAGCCCGAGCATCATCGAGCGGGCAAGTTTCAGATGAGCACGATTGAGGTCTGCGTGTTCGGAGAACGCTGCGGATCAGCCGCGGCGCGCCCTGCGTGTGGTCGCCTGCATGCGCTTGCTAGGCCGGGCTGACACACGCGTCGCGAACCAGCGCTTGAGTGAGTTCTGGCTCTCACCAGAGCGGCGTCCGGCGAGGAGGCCCTCAATGCTGATGTCCTCGTCTAGGGCGGGCCAGTGAATGCCAACTCCACGTCCGATGAAACGCCAGCGCGCACGTTCGCGCTTATTACCGTGGAGGAGGCGTGGAAACCAAACGAGTGGGACTGCTAACGTTCGGCCATCCTCGAGCTGCACGATAAGCTCGTCGTCCGTCACCTGGACGTCTAGTGCGCGGGGGGGAAGGTCACTCACTGAAGTAGGCATCCCAGCTTCTCAGCAACGCTTCTCGATGTTCCTCAACGAAACGTTGAATCCGGCGAATCTCGATAGGCTTGAAGCCCCGCTGCTTTGGAGGCGAACGGGGCTCAGCCAAAACTTGGCGCTGTTCTCATCTCGCTCGACGTGAACGCGCGGCGGCTCCTCCGCATCGCTTGAGTAAAAGAGAAACCGGTAGGGGCCGGACCGCAGCACCGTCGGCATCGTTTCACCGTATCAGACATCAGAACAATCATGAAGTAACTCCGGCTACCATGGCCTAAACGTTTTGGCTGAGAGGGGCGGTCCGCCGCGTCCCGCTCAAGCCAAGTGTTCGACGGCTGCTCCAGAAGGAGATGAGCCTCCAGCGCCTTCCTCCGCGCTTTCTCGCTGGCAGTTAGCGTGATGCCGCTGCGAGCCAATACCAGGAACAAGGAAGTGAGCCCATCCCAGTGCTTAGGTTCCCCGAACCGGCCTTTGACCGGCTTCCCAGGGTGCTCACGCTCATATATCGCAGCAGATCGGCTATTCTTTCGAGCGTTGCACTTGTTGCAAGCCGTCACGAAGTTTGCCTCGACGTGTTCGCCACCCGTCGCGAAAGCCTCGAAATGGTCGATCACCGCGCCCATGTGGTCAAGAAGCGGAGCAGCGTCGCGACGCCAGTTCGGATGGAAGTACGCCAGCGGGGCTTGTATCCCGATTGCTCGATGAACGCCTGCAGTAGCCGGAAAGTGGGACCGAACACTGTCGGTCGGTGACACCATCGGCACAGCCAGCCATCGCGAAATAGAACTCGTATCTGGATATCGAGGGGGATCTTGGTTCGAACGGGAATCAGTGGAACGGGCGGCTCATTCGTCATCGCATCGCCATCGCTTTGAGTCCGTCTAACTATTAAGTGAGCCGCCGCAATGGAAACAAATGCCGGTCAGCCCATCTCCCTAAAACGTCTCCACCAATCAAGTCTAAAACGGCTGCAATATTCATCAGCTCCCCCGACTTGTCAACAATCTTATCCACGCAGAATACTGCCGGGGCGGACGGCCCATCTCCTAGCAACCGGCAGCCTATCTCGGTCGGCGCTCAGTCGCGTATCGGTCGGCGTTTGCGCCGAAGATAAATTCTCCATCTACCGATATACTCTGTCGCGCCTGCGCTCGGTTCTCGTGTCCAGTGGGGTGAGAGCTTATCGATGTAAGACGTTCGATCGCGTAATGCAGAACGTTTTGAGGAAGAAGTTTGGACTTGATCGTCTGAAAAGAGTTGGACTGGCGAGCGAGTGGGACGGCGCGCTCATTGGCTCTAGCGGGAGTTCGCCGCATATTGGGTAGACCTTTTTTCACTTTCATCTGTAAAGGTCTATACCGATGCTTTGGCGAAGGTCAGCCAGCGGTAGACCTCGCGCACCGACTCAACGTCGCGTTTGCAGTACTCGCAGATATCCGCCAGTTTGCCGTCGCGATAGTACGGGTAAACTTTCGCGCCGTCGAGACTTTCTTTTGGAGAGGGGACCCCCAGGGCTCGCGAAAGTAAGTCGAGACTGATGTGCTCGCGGCCCCACTTGCTCCATTCCTGCATGGTGTCGAAGATCGGTTCACTGTGATAGCGGGCGAAGGAGAGATCGAGGGACGGTTTGATCTGATGAATAACCGAGCGCTGCCAGATGAAGCGGAAGTCGAACTCGAGGACATTGTGTCCGACGAAGAGGTCACAATCCACTGCGAGCTTCCAGAACTCCTGAAGTACGGTCCTCTCATCGCTACAAAGAACGTTTACCGGTGCATCTAGCGGCGGCTCGATTGCGTAGCCGATGCACAGGATCTTCGCCGTCGCCGCGGAGAGGCTTAGTTTTTTCATAAGCTCCGGCTCCTCGAGCTTCATCTGCGCGGCGAGCGGACCGCTGTTCTGGAGCGCGCTGTCGGTGGGAACGGTTTCAATGTCGAAGAATAAGGTTTTCATAGCTCATTCAGCCGAATAGCTCTCCTTGCGCCGGCGGCAAGCGCACTTCCATCGCCTCGCCGAGTCGCAAAAAAATAATTTTGAACCCGGCGACGTTTCTGCGCAAAGCTTCCTCCGCGGCTCGAGTATAGATCTCTGCTTGTTGATGATGAAACTGTGCGTGTCGCACCAGATCGTTGCTCGAGGCTCTGTCCGTCTTGTAATCGGCGAGGTAAAGTAGGCCGTTGCGCTCGAAGATCACATCGATCACGCCCTCCATGATGTTGCCATCCCAGCGCAGCAACAAGGGCACTTCGCGTCCGAGAATCCGAGAAGCGCTGAGCTCCGCGTACGCCTTGGAACGAAAGAAAGATACAAAGATCTCTTCCAGATCACTCTGTACTGCCGCGCGATTTCTCCAGTTTTCGGGCGGCAGATAACGAGCAAGCAAAGCGTCAAGCGGCGCGCGAAATGCGCCCGGGTCCTCGGCAAAGTTCCAGCTTTGTAAAAATCGGTGCGCCAGATCTCCGACTAGCATGGCCGGGGCGCGCTCGCCTGCACTGGACTGCGTCGACTCAAGCGCTTCGCTCAGCTCTCGTTCCCGCTGTTTCAACAAGGATGGCGTCAGAAAAACCGGACTCCGGCGGACGACCTCGAACACACTCTGGCGGCGCATCCAGAGATCCGCGTACGAACGCCAGCTGCGTCTTTTGGCGGGCTGCTTCGCTGTACTTTCCGCC
>DATACQ010000056.1:0-4011 GCA_036258955.1 Binatia bacterium | reverse complement strand
ACAAACGTGGAGCGGCGCGAGTCGTATTTACCTTTGCACGGAAGGCTTACAATGGGCCATGAAGGACGTCCTGGCACTCTTTTCGTCAGCGGCCTTGCTAACTACGAGCCGCAGACCTGGCGGCAACGGGAATCGAGGTGGTTCCCGCCTCCGCTCAGCTGAGGAAGGATCGAAAACTGCTGCGGATACTTGGGCATTGGGCCGGGGTTCTTTGAACCAACGGGTGAACTTGCGAAGTTTGCGTCTCAGGCGCATAGAACATCTCCTTCACGCACCCTGCGGGCAATGCTTAATGCGATACTCGTGCCAGGCCCGCGAACATCTTCGCCACACGCTCTCCTTCGTCGGGTGAGATAAACTGCTAGCAAAATTAGGCTTGCAAATCATCCTCGACCGCCGGCAGATCGCATGTTTTTAGGAGGTCCGTAGTAAGTAGGAAATTTCGTAGCAGTAGGTGTTTTACCCTAAAACATTCTTCGCCTTCAGAAATATCATCCCTACTCGCCTTATAATTCCCCGGCGTGAACCGACACTGTCAAATAATTAACAACAGCTGTTGATAAGCCTGTTGACAAACTCGCGCGCAGGCCGTTTTTTGATGCATGCGAGCGAAATGCTCTCTTTTTGGGCATCGTTTCAATCTACAAAACAATAAGTTATAACGATTAGACTTTAGGTTACAGCACACCCAAAGAAAGAACTCGTGACCGTATGTTGCTGAATATTCTAAGTTTTCTTAGAGGATGAGTGTAAGCTTTCTTTACGCTTATTCGCGTGCTATTGTGCCAGGTGATTTTGATGAAAAACGGTCTTAGCCTACGCAAACGTAGGGGGGACGATGTCACAACTTTCTTGACGGTGAACGTGCACACGCCGAATCCGAAGCGCATTCGAACGACTGGACACTCTGTTGCTCACCCGCCTTTTTCCGGATGTTTGCTCCAAGCCGCGCGGAGCATTGCCTAAGTTGAATGCGCGCAGTTGAGTGAAAGGAGTCAAAAGACTCGCCAGCCCCAATCCTCTCAGGGATTGGTAATCCGTTCGATGACCGAAACCGTAGGCCGAGTACGGTCGCTGGTTACCTAACCCATGGAATCGCCACCCACCAGAGTACAAGAACTTGCCGAAGCAGAAGAGCGGATGCGTTCGGTTCTCAACCATGTCGTTGATGGCATCATCACCATAGATGAAATTGGTCGAGTGGAGTCATTCAACCCCGCTGCCGAGCGTATTTTCGGATATGCGGCTACTGAAGTGATCGGACTGAACGTAAGAATACTCATGCCCGAACCATACCACAACGAGCATGACGGCTACATCAGCAACTATCTACGTAGCGGGCAGGCGAAGATTATCGGGATCGGCCGGGAGGTGGTCGGCCGGCGCAAAGACGCTTCCACCTTCCCAATGGAACTCGCTGTGAGTGAGTTCCGCATCGAGGGCCGCCGTTACTTCACCGGAATTGTGCGGGATATCACGGAGCGGAAGCGGCTAGAGGAAGAGCTGCGAGAACGTCTGGAGGATCTAGCGCAGGCCGATCGTCAGAAGAACGAATTCCTTGCCATGTTAGCCCACGAATTGCGGAACCCACTCGCCCCCATGCGCATGGCACTGCATCTCCTGAAAATGCCCGGAGTACCGGAAGCAACAAGGCGCGAAGCGCGTGACCGGATGGAGGGTCAACTGGAACAGTTGGTCCGACTGGTGGATGACCTTCTCGATCTCTCTCGCATCGTCCGTGGCAGAATCGAACTCCGTAAAGAAATCCTCAACGTTGCTGTGGCAGCCGCTCGTGCCATCGAAACAGCAAAACCGGTGATTGACGCTCATGGACATGAGCTTTGTGTTGTTCTGCCAGATGAACCTATCTGGGTTGAGGCGGATCTAGTTCGGCTCGCGCAGGTAATCGCGAATTTGCTGATGAATGCTGCGAAGTACACGGATAAAGCCGGTCGTATCGCACTCACGATCGAGTCTGGCGGTGGACACGCGGTGGTGCGTGTCCGTGATTCCGGCATCGGAATCCCGCGCGAGATGCTCCCGAGAATTTTTGACCTCTTCGTCCAAGGGGATCGTTCCTTAGCACGTTCCCAGGGCGGACTGGGGATCGGCCTCACACTGGTCAAGCGCGTGCTGGAAATGCACGGCGGTACCATCACCGCCGCAAGCGCCGGAGTTGGGCAGGGCAGCGAGTTCGTCGTCTCACTCCCTGTGGTGTCAAATCGAGCAGCTAGCACCGCTCAACCGATCACAGGATCGGGACGGGAGAAGGTGACCGATCCGGTAAGACGTCGGGTGCTTGTGGTGGACGATAATATCGACGCCGCGGAGAGTATTCGCATGTTTTTGGAATTGTCGGGCTACGATGTCCGGTGCATTTACGATGGGCCGTCTGTCTTCGAGGCAGCTAGGAGCTATCGGCCAGACGTGATCGTGCTCGATATCGGACTTCCTGGAATGAGTGGTTATGAGGTGGCGAGGCGGCTACGGGAAGAGTCCGAGTTCAAAGGGACTCCACTTGTTGCCGTGACGGGCTACGGCCAAGATGAGGACCGGCGTCGCTCACGGGAGGCGGGGTTTGACTGTCATCTCACAAAGCCTGTCGACCCCGAAGCGCTGCAAGCCTTTCTTGCTCAGCCATTTCGCGCCGATGACGCAGTTTGGGCCCGACTCCAGCAGCACCAAAGAACGGGTAGGACTTAACTGCTGCCGCGCGAGGCATGCAAGATCTAGCCCCTCACGAACCCATCCTCATTTCGTTCGCCTGAACGAAAAATCCATCAGGATGCGCCCGCTATACGTTCCTCCAAACCTGTAAACGAGCAGCAAAAGCGCCTCCACGTGTTCGCCTCGGCCAGGCGTGCATCCATTCACGTTCTACCAACGCTTTAGCATTACGATGATGCGGCTGGCATTAGTTTTGTTTGTGCGTCGGTACGTGGCGGTGCGGTTTTACGGAGGGTGCATCTTAATTTCGAAGCCACGCTATGAAGCGGACCGGGGGCTTTGGATTCCTTGTATTACAGCGAGTTGGTACGATCAGCGGTTTCATTACGAGCAATTCACAGACTTGGACATAGGCTTTCATTCTGAAGAAGAAGCCATCGACTTCGGCTTTGCCTTCGCGCGAAGGTGGATAGGCAAAGAACTATGTGCATGAAAGCGGTGCGACCACACCGTCGTAGTTGTGAAATCAAGTCGGTGTTAAGTGTAATCGATAGAAAATCGTTCGCGGGCAGGCGTCGTATTGCCGAGCTAAGCGGACCGGTGGCGAATCGCAGACGAAATCCCCTTGGCCAATTGGCTCCACAATTCTAACTAAATGGTACGTATAAGGCGGTGAAGTGCCTTTTCGAAAGATCAGAAATCTGCTTTTTGCCGCGAAAACGCTCGATCAACTTCGATCCAATTGGAAGCTTTACTACCACTTGCGGCGATTGCTGTTGGCAGGGCTCACCCCAGCTTAGCCGCACTTCGATTGTTCTTAGTGCGGAGGCTCTGTACGTACGTGTAAATCTGCATGCCGATGTAAAATCCGCCAGCCGCTTAACTCGCGGCGGAACACCATCGTAACGCGCAGTTCCTGAGTTGATGGCTGGGTCTCAGCACCCACGCGTGAACGAATTACTTCTCGCTGAACGACATAGGCAAACTCGGCACCAATTAGCCGGCTTACTTCATCTCTGCTGCGAGTGCCATCCGAATACTTGGCACTGACCCAGTTCAGCCGAGCCGTTACGTTTTGCCATCCACGCTCCACACCGCCAAAGCCTCCACAAAGGGTAACATCGTCGGCATGAGACCATAGAGCCTGGAACGCGGCAGGCCGCCCCTGCACGAACTCCTCTTCTGCGGCCTCGAGTTTTGCCATGAAGTCCATCCATTCCGAATCGCCTAAATCACTCCGCATGACGAACTCTCCTCCTTCGAGCTTTAGATCGTCAAACTTTTTGACTAGGCCGCGCCGGTCCCAGCAGAGGAGATCAGCGACGTGGGACCTGCGCGGCCTAG
>DATACQ010000055.1:0-3535 GCA_036258955.1 Binatia bacterium | reverse complement strand
GTTCGTGGGAACATTCTCGGAGACGAGTGTCCCCCGCGCGAGTCCTGAGGACCGCATCCCGCATGGGCACGCCGAGGCGGACGGTAGGGCCGAGGGCTTGAGACTCACATAGGTTTGCGGAAGGATTCTGGTAAGATGAAGGATAAAACCTTGATCCTTCTGATGGTACTCATGGGCATCATTGTCATCATGTTGTTGGTCTGGATGTACTTCTATCTCGGTCAGAACTGAAACCCGCCGAGTCATAAAAAAAGCCTCAGCCTTTGAGCCGGGGCTTTTGATTCACAACGGCCAGTTGGTGCCTGGTGGAAATCGAGAAGCGGGTGATAGGCTAGATGATTAGGGGAACGCCTAAGAAAAACCGTAAAAAGCCAGCTGTTAAACACACCACGCCTTTAGATGAGATGATGCCGGGCGAAGTTTTTATCGCGTCTTGGACCCACAAACGTTGTGGCGGGAAGGTGCATTACGCAGGAACTGGATTCTTGTGTATCAAATGCAGGATGATCGGGAGTAACTTAGGCGCGTGTTTCCCGGACAGCCTCGAATCAAAAGAGGACGCTATGGAATACCCGGTAGGTCACGACATGGAAGTTGAGCTCCATGAACCCAAGAAAGCCACTGATGACGCCCAACCTTTTGCATGGGTAAAATTTGGGACTGCATGAGCACGGTAAATGACTTGGATGCGGTTTGGATACATGGATACAAATGGACACATGCATCGGGCGTAAGTTATTGATATCGTGGCGCGCCCGGAGGGATTTGAACCCCCAACCCCCAGATCCGTAGTCTGGTGCTCTGTCCAATTGAGCTACGGGCGCCGTGAGAAATAATAGGCAGTTGGCGTCGGAAGAACCAATTTTATATCCAAATCTATATCAATCATCAAGCGAGTCGGCAGCCGAAACGTTGTAGCCCGGCACGAGATGTCCGTACCAAATCGGCCGTCACTTTGATTGAGGAGTGTCCGAGCTGATCGCGGATATAGGCGAGATTCTGATTGTTTTTGATGTGGAGCGTGGCGAACGTATGGCGGAGATTGTGGAAGCGGAGTTTGCGGAGTTTAGCGTCAGCGAGGAATGCGCTGAAAGCCTACTTAAGTTTGATGCCAATAAGGTATTTGCTGTTGATTTGAATAGTGGTGTGTCGTCGTCTTCGACAGGCAGTTCGGCCAAAACCGCCGCCAGTTGGCGCGACAGCGTCCGACCGCTTTTCGGCAGTTTGATCTTCCCGCGCGAAAACGTGCGCTGCACATGAATCAGTCGCCGCTCGAAATCAATATCGCTGCGTTTCAGCGCAATCAATTCGCCGCGCCGCATTCCAGTTCGAACCGCGCAAAGATAAAGCGGAAATTTTTCCGGTGCGATTTCCAAAGTTTTTTCAAAGCGCTGACACCTCCTCTTTCGTATATGGATTGATTACCGTTTTCTGTTTTCC
This sequence comes from Binatia bacterium, assembly GCA_036258955.1. Taxonomy (GTDB): domain Bacteria; phylum Desulfobacterota; class Binatia; order UBA9968; family UBA9968; genus DATACQ01. The sequence goes on along the minus strand of DATACQ010000055.1, from coordinate 2,095 downwards.
GCGATTCGACTTTCCAAATTTCGCCGCCGGATTTCCCGCCGTCTCCCCGTCCTCGATCGCGTGATTGTACATTTCCCGTACCGGAGCGAGCATGTTCGAATCGTCCCCGGCTGGAGCTTCGCCCGTTTCTTCGTTATCAACTCCCGAATCATCGGCTTCGTGACTTTCGAAAAAGGCTTGTCCCCGAGTTCCGGATAAACGTGCAGCCGTAAGGAACGCTCATATTCCTCGTACGTCGAGTCGGCAATTTCCCCTTTTTGTGTTCCAGCCACTTATCGCCGTATTCTTTGAACGTCCCGGCGTCACCGCTTTCGCGGCGGATTTCAATATTTCGCCCAGCCGCTTTTTGGCCCTTTCCCGGTCATCCTCCGGCACTCTTTCGAAGTGCCGCTTGCCTTCGAGTCAACCCAATCCACTAATCAGATGCTTTTGATGCCATCTAATCTTTGCCGTTCGTCTCTCATTTCGTTTTAAGAACGTCGTTTAATCTAAATTTAATGCATTTGCCGACACGCACGCTGGGGATTTCGCCCTGGCGGGACTTCTCGTAAACCCAGCTCACCGGAACCTTGAGAGCGGCGGCGAGCCCCCTCGACATCGAGAAGCTCGCCATCAGCCTGACGTTGAAGCTCTTCCCGGACAACCGTCCGGATCGCTCCTAGAAGCTCGTAGTCCAAGACCTACCTCCGACGCTTGCGCCGCGGTAACGTAAACCTTCGATCGACCTTCTGCCGCAGCGCATCATCATGCTGCTGCGGATGCACCCAGCCCGGATCACCAGGCCACAAATCTCTTGCTTCTTCATACGCCCTGCTTTCGCCAAATTAGACGTACAAAGTAAGCCCTAAGTGCCTGATTTTCTTTAAATTAAATAGAAAAAGATAATTTCCGGGGAGTTTTTATAATTCGGAGCGGCGACCCGTCCCTACGCTTATGCACAGATACACCCCCGCAAAACCGCAGTATTCCGCCCGTGCTCGCGCACTCCGCCCGTGTGCATAATGTTCGGGACAGCCCGCCACAACTACCGTTCGTGAATATAAATATATGAAGGTGCGACCGCCGCCCCCCTATGTCGGAGAGTCCCGAAGCAGGCTACGGTCCGGATCGCCGCAATCCCCAGGTGTGGCGCTTCGCGCTTATTCGGATGCTCTGAAATGTGATAACGCCCGGTCGGGCGTAAGGAAGATGCTGCGCTTTATGCTCGGCCTATGACGCAATGCAAACGCTAGAGTACAGCAACATGAAGATCAACAGCACTACCCCGATCGCAATGACAGCCAAGGCTATCCTCACTAGCAGATGGTCATTCATGGCCTACCCTCCGCGCTCGGCGTGCGCAACAGCTCTCGTCATCACGGCTCGCGCGGATCAGAACGGTGGTTTGAACGTCTATTTAAGATCGTTTTATGAAGAAAGATAAATACCGAGTTGACAGTTGTCTAGCGCGGGGGACAATGATTGAACTCCCGGGTTTGGATCGAATTTTGATGGAAAGGAAATGCTATTGGGATCTATGGCGCAGTTCCATTACAAAGAATACACCATCGTTAACACCGGTCGACCGTCTGGATCGGCTGAAGATCCCGTCGGTTTCATTCCGGTAGCGGTCATTACTTGGCAAGCAACTCCCTACAAAAGAGCTGTGCATTTCGTTAAATTCAGCGAACTACGTGCGACGGCAGAGGAAGCAAGGGCTACAGCCGCTGAGGCGGCAAAAGCCTGGGTGGATAACCATTCTCTCAGATATGAGCGCTAGCCGGTCGGGTGCCGTCCGTGCTGGGCGTGCGTTATCGCGGTGCCGGCGTCAGGACTCGCGCGGCGACAACCGGCGGTTGTTTCCACTGGTTGGTGCTGGAATCCACCCACTGGCGCGCAAAAAGGTGTCCTTCTATTTCGGCCAGCTTCTCGGTCGCAAAATCACTTTCAAAGTCCGATGGCGTCCAGCGCTTGGTTTGTTCGTTGGGCGCCTTGATCCACTGAACTTCCACAGTCGGCTTCCAACGGGTGCTGTCCGGAACCGGTTCGGCACCCGAGCGGATAAAATGCCCCTTGTACAGTTCATTCATCGTCGTCTCCTTGTGCCATCCCGTCC
>DATACQ010000054.1:0-1914 GCA_036258955.1 Binatia bacterium | reverse complement strand
ACGCTACGTACGCAAAGACGGCGGCGTTGTCTGGGTGAACATAACGGCGAAAATGATCCGTGACTCACAGGGCACGCCATTGTACGGCATCGCTGACACTCAGGACATTACTGAGCGTAAACAAGCCGAAACCGCCCTCAGAGAGCACGAGGAACGATTGCGCCTGGCGCTTGAGGCTGCGCACGCCGGGACATGGGATGCCGACATCATCACCGGCGTAGTTACCCGCGACGAAACAACTCATACGATTCTTGGGCTTCCGCCGGAGAACGGCCAGGGACAGGACGAATTTTTTAACGTCATTCATCCTGATGACCGGGAGCGCTTGGCGGCAGTGAGGAGCCGAGCCATAGCCGAACATAGCGAATACTCGGGAGAGTTCCGCGTGATCCGCCCTGACGGGACGTTGGTCTGGGTGATGAACAAAGGCAAACCATTTTACAACAGCTCTGGCGAGGTGACTCGTTTGGTCGGCATTTGCATGGACATCACCGAACGCAAGAGGATTGAGGAAGAGTTGCAGCGGCATGTCGCGGAGCTAAAGACGGTTGACAGACAAAAGGACGATTTCATTGCAGTATTGTCTCACGAGATGAGAAATCCGCTTGCGCCAGTGCTGAACGCCGTTGAAATTTTGCGCGTCAAAGGGCCGCAAGATCGCGAGATCGTCTGGTGCCGTGACATTATCGATCGACAGGTTCGCCATATGGCGCGGTTGCTGGATGACCTGTTGGACATTAGCCGTATTACCCGGGATAAGTTGGAGCTGCGGAGACATCCCGTTGAGCTTGCGCCGATTATCCATATGGCCGTGGAGACCAGCCGGCCATTGATCGAGGCCGGCGAGCATGAGCTTGTCGTGGAGGTCGCCTCAGAGCCCATCGTGATCGATGCCGACTCGGCGCGCATAGCGCAAGTCATCGCTAATCTGTTGAACAATGCGGCAAAGTATAGCGAGCCGCGTGGCAAAATTAACCTCCAGGTTAAACTTGATGAGTCAGGTTCAGGTGACCAGCTAGCGGGCGGCCGGCGTTGCGTTCTCATCCGGGTCGCTGACACCGGCATCGGGATATCACCCGATAAATTGGCCCATATCTTCGATCCTTTCATGCAAGTAGATCCTGCTTCGGAAAGAACGCATGGCGGGTTGGGGGTTGGCCTGGCTTTGGCCAAGCGGTTGATCGAGATGCAAGGTGGAACAATCGCTGTGGCCAGTGAAGGATTAGGAAAGGGGAGCCAATTCACAATTACGCTTCCCACGCTGCGGCGACAAGCGCCGGCGGTTGCGCGAGCGGTTAGCTCGGTGGCGCCTTCCGGTAGACGGCGAGTGCTTGTTGTGGACGATCTAAAAATTAGCGCGGACAGTCTGGGCATGCTGTTGGAGATAGCAGGAAATGAGGTGACGAAGGCCTACAGCGGATCCGAAGCTGTGGAGAAGGCGGAAAGCGTCCGCCCGGACATTATCTTATTGGACCTCAGCATGCCCGGTATGGATGGCTATGAAACGGCGCGACGCATTCGCGAACGCTTCAAACACCGTAAGCTCTTGATGATTGCGATAAGCGGATGGGGACAGAAAGAGATTCGCGCCCGGGCAGCAGAAGCCGGCTTTGATGCGCATATCACTAAACCGGTGGACTTCCCGGAGTTGGAGAAGCTAATGGCGCGCTTGGCGGACTGAGGCAGGTTTGGCGAGCCGTTAAGCCTCACATCAGTAGCCGAGCGAGTCTCAGACCGTCAGCCGTTCTGTAACCGAAAGCTTTGGCCGCGCTTTAGTGCCGTAAAGTCCCACCTGACTTTCTTTCCCCGCAGTTTCATCTCGCGCAACGCAAAACCTGAAAAGTCGCTTGACGGCAAAATCCTCCCGATGTAGTGCTCTTACAATGGTTTGAGCTTTGGGCATTTACTCGAGGC
>DATACQ010000053.1:0-10673 GCA_036258955.1 Binatia bacterium | reverse complement strand
CAGGATGGGCGTGATCAGGCCGCCGCCGGGGATCGCGACCGCGATGCCGATATCGACATTGTGGTGGCGGAGCATGCCGCCTTCGGTCCACGACGCATTGGCCTGCGGATGCTTTTTCAGGGCTCCTCAAAGATCCGTACCTGATCTTCCGGCGCGATCCCAATGCCGGTATCAGCCACGGAAAAAGTCACCAGTTTCCCGGCTTGGTCGACGGAGGCACTCACGCGCACCTCGCCGCGCTCGGTAAACTTCAGAGCATTACTGATGAAGTTGCGCAGGACCTGCGAGATTTTGCCTTCATCATTATAGAGAAGCGGATAGCTTTCCGATTCTTCAAACACGAGATTAAGAGATTTGTTTACGAGCAGCGGGCGGAGCATGCCACGGAGGGCGCTAAAAAGATTTCCGACGGTAAACTCCACGGGATGAACTACGATTTTACCCGCTTCAATCCTGGCAATATCCAAAAGATCATTGACCAGTTCCAATAAGCTCTCCGCGCCTTTTCGGATGAAACGCACCTGTTTTTCTTGCTCCTGGTTCAACTCGCCGTCCGCGCGGTCAATGAGCAGTTGGCTCAACGCGAGAATCGAGTTCAGCGGCGTGCGGAACTCGTGGCTCATGTTGGAGAGAAACTTGGTTTTCATCTCATCGGCGCGGGTCAAATGATTGGCTTTTTCGTCCAACTCCGCATAGAGAGCCACAACACCCCGATTGGTGTCTTCCAACTCGCGATTGACCCGCTCTAGATCATCCTGTCGCTGGCGGAGTTGTTCTAAGGTTTGCAGCAATTCCTGGTTTTGCCGTTGAACCTCTTCGAAAAGGCTTTCAGGCTGCTGAGCACGCAGGCGATCGGCGATCTCGACGAGATGGGTTTGGCTAATAACTGGCGCCCGTTTGGGCAGTATCTTCTTGAGTGAGACGACGGTGCCGCCGGTCGCGCCGGGTTGAATGTCGCACTGATCGGTTAGCCGGCGCGCGCCCGTGATACCGAGGCCCATGCCGGTCCGGGAGTGATACTGGCCGTCGAAGATATCCTTGAGATTTTTTATGCCCGGGCCTCGATCGCTAACCTCTATGATGAGAATCTGCGGAGCGGTATGGCCTTCGATAAGAAATTCTACTTTGCCGCCTCCACCGTACATGAAAGCATTGCGGGCGATTTCTGATACGGCGGTTGCGATCCGCACTTGGTCTTGGGGGTCAAAGCCGAGCCATCCCGCGATCTCTCGAGCGCGCTGCCGTGCCAGTACGACGTCGTGCTCGAATTCAATCTTGAGAGTGGTGATAGGCCAAGCCACTGTTCATCCTGAGTAGAAAGTGCCGAGTCCGGAGATTAGGATTCCTTGAATACAACCACCGTTGTGTCGTCAGTTCCCCTTGAAAAATCCCGATAAAGCACACCCGCAATCAGACTGGGATCACGGCCTAACAACCCGGGATACGCTGACAAATCCCAGCGGGTGGACAATCCATCGGAATGCATGACGAGTAACGCTGTCTCACTCCAGGGATAAGTAAACTCAGTTATGCGCCGAATTTCGGACCCCGCCGTGCCGTTTTGGGAAACCATATGGCGGCTAACGGCGCCGTCGAAAATGAGCCCAACAATATTACCGACCCCCGCATACCGCACTATTTTTTCCTGAGGATGTATTTGAGCAACGGCGAAAGCCGCTCCGCGCGTGCTCCGGATGGCGTCATGTACGCGCTCGACGATTTCCTTGGGGGAGCGATGCGCTTGCTCGCGATAACACCTTAGTGCCGCCGCGCTTGCTGTGGCGGCCAACGGTCCATGGCCGAGTCCGTCCACCACCGCGCAAAGATAACGATCGGCCAGAGTTAAAACAGCCCAGCCGTCGCCACACTGCTCTTCCCCGGATTTCGGCATACATACGACGCCAGTGCTACTGTTTCTCCGGCTTTTGGGCCCCAGCGCATCTCCTGGTAGTACTCGGGCGACGACGGTCGTGCCTTTCTGCGGCACCGAGTGGATGTCGTACTCAGAGGATATCCGCGCAACGGCCCCCAGTCCGGTTCCGGGGCTGCCCGTTGTCGAGTAACCATCGCGCGCGCATTCACGTATGTTCCCGATTCCTGGACCGCGATCTAGCGACAACAGTTCGATGCCTCGATCACCAATCTTCCTTATTAGTATCTGCCCGCCCACTGCATGCTTCACCAGATTGGTACCAAGCTCCGTCGCCAGCAGCGCGACCTGACCGACACTGATTTCGTCGAGACCGGCGCCTCGGGCGATCTCCGTAGCCCTTCGCCGAGCCTCCGACACAGTGCTGGTGTCTGCCATCGGTATGAGCACCTGAGGAGTCATAAGTCCATGTACTTTCAAAAAGCATGCCGTCAACAAGAGCGTTTCACTCTCGACCGCCACTCTTTGCCCGTGCTCATCTCCAGCGAGCTATTACTACCGTAGTTCCCTCACCTGGGCGTGATGTAATCTTGAAATCATTCACCAGGCGCCTCGATCCACCCAAACCGAGGCCCATTCCCCCGCTGGTTGAATAGCCGTCGCGTAAGGCCTGTTCGACATCGGCGACTCCGGGACCTCGATCCGTAAACGTTAAGCGCAGCCCGAGCTTGGGCCCGTCATTAAGTGCCTCAAGGCGCACTTCACCGCCGCCGCCATGCTCCAGTGTATTGCGCGCCAGCTCGCTTGCGGCCGTAATCATCTTGGTCTGCTCAACCAGGCTGAACTTCTGCCCGATGCTCCATTCGCGAACTATTTGGCGCACGCGAACGATATCTTCCGGCACACGGATTCCTACGACCTCACTGCGCAGCGTTGCCATTGCGTCTATGTTTTTTGTTCAGCGACTGCTTGAGCAAGGCCATGCCTCGCTCGACGTTCAAAGCTGTGCGCACTCCCGCCAGCGAGAGCCCGAGCTCCACAAGCGTTATCGCCACTGCCGGCCGCATGCCGACGACGACGGTTTCCGCATCGAGCACGCGCGACATGGCGGCGATGTTGCCGATCATCCGGCCAATGAACGAATCCACGATCTCCAGAGATGAAATGTCGAGTAGAACGCCCCGTGCATGCTCTTTGCTAATGCGGGCGGTCAAGTCTTCCTGCAGGGTCATAGCGAGCCGATCGTGCATATCGACTTGTATTGTGACCAGCAGATTGTCGCCCATTTTAAGAATAGGGATATGATCCATGTCTCTCCTCTGCGCTTACTTTTCGCCCAGACCCCGCATCTCAAGGTCCGGCTGCTCAGGAGGTGGCGCATCAGTTACTCTGAGTTTTGTTGTTTGCTGTTTCTCACCGCGATATTCGCTCCGGTTTTTTGTAGCGCAAGGACGAAGGCGTCGGCGAGCGTCGCCTTTGTAATGACATCCGTGAGGTCAACTCCCAAATGAACGATCGTCTGTGCGATTTGCGGGCGGATGCCGCTGATGATGCAATCCGCCCCCATCAAGCGAGCGGCAGCCACCGTCTTGAGTAGATGCTGCGCCACCAAAGTATCCACCGTCGGGACTCCGGTGATATCGATGATCGCCACGAGAGCGCCCGCTTCAACGATCTTTTCAAGCAGCGATTCCATCATGACTTGAGTGCGAGCGCTGTCGAGAGTCCCGATCAGCGGCAATGCGAGAATGTTGTCCCACAACTGCACAACCGGCGTGGACAGTTCGAGTAGCTCCTGCTGCTGGCGTGCGATGAGAGCCTCGCGACTTTCTCGATAAACTTCCGTTGTATAAAGCCCCAGTTTGTCGAGCAGCACCGTCACAGCCCAGTTTTCGTTTGCCAGCTCCTCTACTCCTGAAACTTCTCCACGGAGAATTTCAAACAGCGGCTGCTTGAGGGAAAAGATGAAGGTCGCGGTTTCCGAAGGGCTAAAACCTTGGATGGCGCGTGAACGGGATACTTCCCCGAGCATCTCCTTAACTGGTTTCCATATAGGCGACTCTAGATCTGTGGCGTCCTTATGGGTTGCTTCGCTGAACAATTCTAAAAACCGCCTTGCCTGATCGCGCAACTCGCTTTCCTTCAGCAGATCGGGCCGCGACTCTACCGCAGCCAACTGATACTTTAGCCAATTGCTCAAAATGGTCTTGTCATGTTTTTTGAGAATATTGGCGAGCCTGGTCGCTGTTTGCATAGTTGCCTCCGGAAATTTGGCAAAGACTGCTGAAAACTATCAAAGTCCCGCTTGCAGTCAATACAGAAACGCCCGTTAACACGCCCTACTCGTGTCCCATGAATGAGAATCACAGGTTGTGATTAGCTCTGCACAGGTTGTCAGAGCTGTGGTGCAGAACTGGCGGCCTAGAGCTTGAACTCAACCCATAACATTAGGGAAGAGGGTGAAATGCGCGAGAGAGCCAACCCAACCTGTGACTCTGCGCCGGCACATTACTCTTGCTTGAAACGCGAAAAGACCTCCTCCGCGTTTTTGTGAAAGATTCTCTCTTTATCTTCTCCGGTCAGCCATGGAATGCTTTCGATATTGGGCCGCACGTCATCGTACCATTTGCCCGTGCGAGGGTCGGTTTTCGATCCGGCGCCGGGTCGCTCTGTGCCAAACAAGCAACGCTCCGGCCCGACGACTCTGAACAGTAGCTTCAGCGACTCGACATTGTACAGTGCCGTATCGAAATAAAGCTGTTTCAGGCGCTGGTCGAAGGTCTCTGTATCGTTGGGACCACGCAGTTGCGAGCGCCAGCGGCCCACTTGGTAGGGCACCGAACCGCCGCCGTGGGAGATGATCAGCTTTAGATTGGGAAAATCTTTGAAGACATTGGAGTCTACCAGGGACAAGATCGCAATGCTTTCTTCCGTAATGAAATGGCCGTGAAAAGATTCCCGCGGGTTTTTGCAACTGGCGGCGTGAACCAGTCCTGGTATGTCCATCTTTACCATCTTTTCGTAGAGCGGATACCAATATTCGTTACCCATTGCGGGCGTCTGGCCGTCGCCTTCACCGGGATCCGGGTTGATCATAATGCCGACGAATCCGAGTTCGTTGATACAGCGGTCAATCTCTTTAAACGTATTGGTTACCGGCACCCCGGCATTCTGCGGCAAACCTCCGATGGCACGAAATTTTTTGGGTTCCATCTTGACCTGTAACGCCAGTGCATCGTTCACCGCCTCGCAGTACCAATGGACAATTTTTTCGGGTTTCGCCGAGTGCATCATCGTGTAGGGTCGGGGCGAGATAAACGCCATATCGGTTCCGACTTCGCTGAGCACTTCAGAGTGCTTGTGCCCATGCCACTTCGCTTGTTCAATATGTTTTTCAGTGACGACGATACCGCGCGGGCGATGAAATCCGGCGCTGTTGATCAGACCGGCTTGGAAAGTTTGTAATTGTTCACCGGCGACGATGTGATTGTGAATATCGATGATCATGATGCGATCCTTTCTCTGCGAACTGAGTCGAAGCTATAGGAGACCAGTGGATTGCTGTCAAGGCGCTTTCGAGAGGAGTTCAATCCCCGAGTTTGGGCTTCGCGTTAACGAAACCTGCCCCCGGACTTGCAAGGACGAGGGTTTGCCGGATTCGAGTCGCGACTTGTCTTTTCTCAACTCGAAACCAGAAACTCGAAACTAGAAACCGGATTTTACCGGCGGTCGCAACATGAGGCTGAGCAGCGCCGAGGCGATCAACACCGCGCCGAAAATAAGGAAGGACAGCCCGTACCCGCCGGTGAAATCGAAAAGAAAACCGAAGAACGGCGGGCCAATGGCCGCGAGAAAGTGCGAGATGAGCAGGCCCAGGCCGCGGATCTTACCGAGCGAGCGCCGGCCGAAGTAATCGGCCCACAAAATGTCTGGCAGCACCATATTGCCGCCGAGGCCGATACCATAGAGGAGAAATCCCGCGTAAAGGCAAAACAGGTTTCCAGTCAGTACGGCGATAGCCAATCCTATGGCTTGAATGATAAAGCGCAGCGTGGCCGCGTAGCGGGTCCCGATGCTCTCCGCTAGCAGTCCCCACGCTAGCGGCGAAGCCAATTGCATGGAAGCGATGATGCTCATGACAATAGCTGCTACAACTGCCGAGTAGCCGACATCCGTAACATAGGAGTAGACGTGGAGATTGAGCCCGGTGACGCCGATACTCGAGATCCCGAAGGTAATCACGAGCAACCAGAAGGCGGTCGTCCGCGCTGCCTCGGCCCGGCTCCATTCCACTTCCTGTGCGCCGGTATCAGCTGCGCGAGTTCCGCCTTTCTTCGCTGTCTGATCATCCGCGGCAAGCGGCTCGGTAACGCCGTCCGGCAGCAAACCCATGGCCTCTGGCGAGCGCCGGACGAGCAAAAGCGCGGGGAGTGCCAATAGTGCCAAAGTCATTAGTCCAAACGCCAACCAGGTTTGTCTCCAGCCAAGCCATAGGATCAGCGAAGCGGCGACCACGGGCATACAAACCTTCGCGAACCCGACGCCCATGCTGGAAATCGCCATTGCACGGCCGCGATAGCGCACAAACCACTGCGCGATGATGACATTGACGACCATATAGCCCATCATCACGTCACCGAAAGTTACGAGCGCTAAACGTATACCCGCAAACTCCGCGAACGTGTTAACTTGGCTAAGAAGAAAATAGCCCAGAGCGACGATCCCGGTGCCGGCCACCATCAACCAGCGGCCGCCGTAGCGGTCCACCACCGTGCCCACTAGCGGCGCAATGCAAGCAGCGATGATGCCTTCGCCGGAACGCAGTAAGGAGAATACGCCGCGGGAAACGCCCAAGTCCGCTGTTAGCGGCTTGAGAAAGATGCTCATCGTGCTTGCGAGCGCAAAGGAGGACGCGACATTGGCGAGAAACCCGACGGCTACAATGTACCAGCCGTAGAAAAACCTCGGCTGGGCAGCGCGGCTAGCAATCTCAGCCGTTGATTCCACACAAAAGATGTAGCAGGGAAACGACGCTTTGCGCAAATGTGAAAAGACTCACAACGAGTGTTCTACGGCCGTTGCAGGACAGGAGCATGAACAATTCTCTATTACAGCCGTCTAACCGAAGTGTTAGTGTTCGATTTCGTTGTGCGCCTACGCATACCGGCGCTTCTGCTGAAAGAGATCCGCACAGAGGATATCCTTATGAAAACACGCTTCGGCGTAATCTTCTTGTGGCTGTTGCTCCCAACGGCCGCCCTGTCCCAAACCGACGAAAAGAGCAGGCCTCCGTCGGTAACTGCAAACGGCGAAGCGGTAATCAATATCCAGCCGGATCTGGCAGAGATCGACATCGGGGTCGTCACCCAAGCGCGCAGCGCTCCCGATGCGGCGACGGAGAACGCAAAAAAACTAGCGCGAGTCTTGGCGGAAGTGAAGAAACTTCTCGGAAAAGACGATGAGGTCAAAACTGCGAGCTACTCGCTGACCCCCACTTACCGCTACCCGCAGGGCGGAAAACCTGAAATCACGGGCTACATTGCAAGCAATGTCCTGCACGTCGAGACCGGCAATCTCGAAGGTGTTGGAAAATTGATCGATGTCTCGATGCAATCCGGCGCAAACGCCATCAATCGGCTGGCTTTTACTCTCAAGGACCGCCACGCCGCGCAGCTAAAAGCGTTGCGTGAGGCCTCGCAGAAAGCGAAAGCCAAAGCCGAAGAAATGGCGGCAGCGCTGGGACTCAAGATTGTTAGAATTCTTGCGGTTGCCGAAGGCGAGCGGGCGGTTAGACCGATTACGATGCCGCTCGCCCGGGGCGCGCAATTTGAAGCGGCCGCCGCCCCTCCAACCCCGGTGGAGGCCGGCAGCGTCGAAATTAGATCAACGGTTACACTGACGGCGCAGTTGGCAGATTAGGGGGTCGGGAGTCCTCGGGTCAAAGACTCCCGACCCCTTCGATTCTCCGCGATTTCGTCATTCCAGCATGGAGCGCTGGAATCCAGGCTGACATGGATGTCTCAAACGCTCCTGCGGATCTGGATGCCGGCAATCCATGCCGGCATGACGGAGGAAAGACTGTGATGTACCTGCTGGTATTCATATGCTGTGGACGAGCTTAAGCTCATGAGAACGCTTTGTGGTGAGATTTTTCCTCTCCTTTTTTACCTCACACATGGCGGCTTTGCGCCTTCACGGGAAAAATCTTCTCCGAGTTCTTGTCATTCATACCTACCCGGATCCTTGTAGTAGTGCTGGTAGTACCAATCCGCGATCTCCCCGCCCGTCGTGCGCCACACGCCGTCATGCGCGCATATGTACTCGAGCGCTTTTTCCAAATACTTGATGCGAAACGGCATGCCGATCACGAATGGATGCAGCGGCAGGCATAGCACTCGCCCCCCTGACTTACTATCCTTGTAGAGTGTGTCGAAATGATCGCACACCATCCGGTAATATTCCTCCGGTGTGTGGTTCTCCCGTATGAAGACGCGGATGTCGTTGACGCCTAATTCGTAGGGAACAACGATCATACGCCCGCTTTTGACGCGCATCGGCGTGGGTTGTTCGTCATTGCCCCAATCGCAAACGTACTCGAAACCTTCCGCGGCTAAATGATCCGGCGTGTTGTGAGTCTCGCCTAAACCGGGACCAAGCCAGCCTTTGGGAGCTTTGCCGGTCCGTGTAGTGATGATCTGTTTAACCTGACGGATGATATCAAGCTCTTTTTCCGCGGGATAATCGAGCATTGAAATACTGTTAGTCATCCCGTGGCCGAGCCATTCCCAATTTCTTTTATTGCCCTCCTCGATGATCGGCGGGTGCTGCTCGCATACTTCCGCGTTCAAGAGCACGCTGGCGCGGATGTCGAAATTATCGAGCACGTCCATGATGCGATACACGCCCACGCGCGAACCGTAATCGCGCAAGGTGTAGCCCGGCACGTCCGGCACATGACTGCTGCCGGAACCGCGGATCGGCATATCGTAATGAAAGTATTCGATATTAGGCGCTACCCACAGGGCAATGCGCCCATGATTAGGCCATTCGATTTCCGGCCGGCGAATAATCGGGGAGTAGTCGTAACGTCGATTGTCCATAGCTCAACTCCTATCAACGAAGATTTTGTATTCTAACCTATGGCACCACGCGAACTGCCGTCAACCGGTACAAAATTCCCTTGACACTTTGTTGCGCCCTTTGCTAAACCCCCAAGTTGTGCAAGGCCCTTGTGATCGGCGCTGGTTCGTTCTTCGTCCGAGGGCGATGATTTCCATTCCGCGATTGGCGCTCCATCCGACTGTTGGTCGATCGAGAACCATACTTTGAGAACGACAGTTTCGCTCGTAGTGACAGATTCCACTTATGCATCGAGGAGGCGCTCATGGCCGATCTCACCGAGGAGCAAAAGAAGTCCTACTGGCGTTATAACATTACGTTGACGACTATCCTGCTCATTGTCTGGTTTGTCGTCACTTATCTGATCTCGGGCCTTTGGGCGGGCTGGCTCAATCAATTCTCCTTCTTGGGATTTCCCCTAGGTTACTACATGGCGGCGCAAGGATCCCTGGCGATCTTTGTTCTCGAGATCGCCATCTACGCCTACCTGATGAACAAACTTGACCGCAAGTACGGCATCCGAGAGGAGGGATGACCCCATGAGTCTGGCCAAAATTTTCGGCCTCTACACGGTCTGTTTCCTGGGAGTGACCATTCTGATCGGCATCGCGGAGCAGCTCCTCGGCCTTTCACCGCAATGGATCGGCTGGATCTTCATGGGCCTTTCACTCGGCATTTATATCGTAATCGGGATTATCACACGCACGTCGAATCCCGACCAATACTACGTCGCCGGCCGCGGCGTGCCGGCCGTCTACAACGGCATGGCGACGGGATCTGACTGGATGTCGGCAGCTTCATTCATATCCATGGCGGGAGCGCTTTCTGCGCAGGGGTTCGCGGGACTCGCTTATGTGATGGGTTGGACGGGTGGCTATCTCTTGCTCGCGGTCTTCTTGGGGCCATACCTTCGGCAATTTGGCGCTTACACGATTCCTGACTTCCTCGGCGCCCGCTACGGCGGCAACCTGCCGCGTATTATCGGTGTAGTTGCCGCGATCGCCTGCTCTTTCACTTATCTCATTGCCCAGGTTACCGGGGTCGGGTTGATCGTATCGCGTTTCGTCGGCTTGGATTTCAATATCGGAGTTTTTGTCGGTTTGATCGGCGTCCTATTCTGTTCAGTGTTGGGCGGGATGAAATCGGTTACCTGGACACAGGTGGCGCAATATATCATCCTGATCATTTCCTATCTTGTGCCCGTGGTTTATCTTTCCTACCAGCTTTTCGCGATTCCGATCCCCGAGCTGACTTACGGCAGGCTTCTTCAGACTAACAACACCAAAGCCATAGAGATCACTCGTGATGCCAAAGAGAAAGAGACTCGCGCCCTCTGGCAAAAGGAGGCCGCTGAGGCCAACGCGAAGATCAAGGCCGGTAATCTCAGCGATGAGGAGGTCGAGAAACTCAGGGCAGCAGCGAAAACAGCCACTGCACAAGCGACGGCGCCCGCGGCCAGCGATGACGCGAAGATTGGCCGCTATCTTACCGTGCCGAGCGGCGTAGGCATGTGGAACTTCCTCGCGTTGACCTTCTGCTTGATGGTCGGCACGGTAAGATAACGGCCGATCTTCGCGTCATCGCTGGCCGCCGGCGCCGTCGCTTGTGCAGTGGCTGTTTTCGCTGCTGCCCTGAGTTTCTCGACCTCCTCATCGCTGAGATTACCGGCCTTGATCTTCGCGTT
>DATACQ010000052.1:0-5045 GCA_036258955.1 Binatia bacterium | reverse complement strand
TCGATTTCCACCGTGGTCTTATCGGTCTCGACTTCCATCAAGAGCTCGCCCTTTGAGACGGCTTGGCCGGGGGCTTTAAGCCACTTGAGCAAGGTTCCGGTTTGTTGTGCCACGCCCAGGGCGGGCATGATGACGTCGGTTGGCATATCGGTCAAACGGGCGGCGAGAGCCGCGAGGCGCAAGTAAGAATTACTTCTTGTCGCCCAATGCGCAGCGCGGTCATCATTTCTCTACTCTTTCGAGCGCTCCGGGGTTGTTCAAATTCGATTGGGCATCGCGCGTGGTGGGCAACGCACCGCCGGTGGTGAAATAATGGGTACCTGCGACCAGGAGTTTTTCCGATGGAAATCGGGTGATCACTTCACAGCCGCCTTTGGTAACGACGACTTCTTCTTCGAGACGCGCCGCCGACCAGCCGTCCGAGGAGGGCCAATAAGTTTCCAGGGCGAATACCATGCCTTCTTCGATCACTTCCGGATTATCCAAAGAGACTAAGCGGCTGAAAATCGGTTTCTCCCAAATGGACAGGCCGACGCCGTGGCCGTATTGCAGGGCGAAGGCCGCTTCTTCGTTGGCAAAACCAAACTCCTCTGCCTTTGGCCATAGCTTGACCACGTCAGCGGTGGTAATTCCCGGCTCGACGATGCTAATCGCGGCGTCCATATAGTCGCGGCATCGTTTGTAGGCGTCCACCATAGCTGTCGAGGCGCTACCGACGGCAAAGGTGCGGTAGTAGCAGGTGCGGTAACCGTTGTAGCTGTGAAGGATGTCAAAAAAGGCGGGATCTCCGGGACGCAGAACGCGGTCGGTATAAACATGCGGGTGCGGGCTGCAGCGCTCGCCGGAGATTGCGTTGACTCCCTCCACATGCTCGGAGCCGAGATCATAGAGTACTTTGCTGACGAGGCCGACACACTCGTTTTCTCTGACTCCTGGTCTCATGAATCGATAGAGTTCATCGTAGGCGGCATCGACCATCATGCATGCGGAATTAAGCAACGTAATTTCATCTTGCGTCTTGATCTTTCTGACGTCATGCATCAGCTGTTGCCCGTCGACGACCTTGATTCCGTGGGCTTGTAGCGCGAATAGCACGGGTATTTCGATCACATCGACCCCAACCGGCTCGTTGAGCAACTTTCGTTTCTCAAGCTCAAGACGGATTTTTTTGGCGACATCTTCCGCGAGGTGCGACGCTGGGTTCGTTGCGCCACGTAGTGTGGAGATGCCGGCGCGGGAGCGCTCGGCCAGCCATGGGCAATAAATTTGATGATGTCGAGCGGCGGAGCCGAAGTCCCACAGGATCGGATCGTCATCTTGTGGCAATAACGAGAACCGCACCAGCTTGTCCATGGCCCAGGTGCCGATGTGAGTCGCTGTAATGTAGCGGATGTTGTTCATGTCGAAGCAGAGCAGCGCGCCCAGGTCGGATTTCCTGAGCGCATTTTTAATGCGTGCGAGGCGGTCGTTGCGCAGCCGCTCTATATTCACTCGCTCTTCCCAGTCGACCGCCATCTGACCGAAGGTCTTGAGCCCCATGGAACCTCCAAACGCTCGCGTTTCAGTTGTTACAGCCGTTCCAATGGTTCCAAGCGTTTAATCCGATCCGTCTCTACGGCTAATGGAACTACTGGAACGTTTGGAACTACTGGAACCCTTTTCGCACAACGTGACTCGCGCAAAACAGCGGATCACAATTTGTTGCACAGGCGTTTCGCAACTTCTGCAACCGCTTCCGGGGTCGGCACGGTCTGATCTTCCAGCACAGGGGAGAACGGTACCGGCACATCCATGGCACCCATGCGTTTGACCGGGGCGTCGAGATAATAAAACGCGCCGTCGGCGATAGCGGATGCAATTTCCGCGGTCACGCCGTAGCGTTCGTAACCTTCATCGATTACTATCGCCCGGCCGGTTTTCTTTGCAGATCGGATGAGCGTCTCCCGGTCGAGCGGCGCAGTGGTTCTGACGTCAACGACTTCGGCGCTGATACCGTCCTTCTCCAAATTCGCTGCCGCCGCTAAAGCAACTTGAACCATGCTGCTGGTGGCGACCAAGCTGATGTCGTTGCCCGCCCGCTTAACGTCGGCAGTGCCTAGGGGAATCGTGTACTCATCGTTTGGCACCGGCCCTTTGAGCTGGTACATCATTTTGTCTTCGAAGAAGACCACCGGGTTATCGTCGCGGATGGCGCTCTTGAGCAGGCCCTTGGCATCATAGGGAGTCGCCGGAAGGACAACTTTCAAACCGGGAATATGGCTCACCCAGGCGTGCAGGCTTTGACTGTGCTGCGCGGCGGAGCGGCGGGTCGCGCCCAGAGTGGTGCGCAGGACGAGCGGCACCTTGAGTTTACCGCCCGACATGTAGTGAATTTTAGCCGCCTGGTTCACGAGCTGGTCCATGGTCAAAGTAATAAAGTCGCCGAACATGATATCGATCACCGGGCGCATGCCGGTCATCGCCGCGCCCACCCCGATGCCGCTGATGCCGGCTTCAGATATGGGCGAATCGATCACCCGCTGGGTGCCGAACTCAGCGACAAGCCCGGAAAGCACTTTGAACGGCGTGCCGGCTTCGGCGACATCCTCGCCCATGATGAATACCGTAGGATCGCGGCGCATCTCCTCAGCCAGGGCTTCATTGATGGCCTGACTAAAAGTGATTTCGCGGGTGCCTGCTTCGAGTGACGGTGACTTCTCAGTCGGTGATTTCATGCAATGTGCAAACACGCCGATAGGCAACAGGCTTTAGGCAATTGTGACACAGGCCCTGCCGATCTTTTTAGTTCGGAAGCTTTTTTGCTCCTGACTAATGCTGTTGCCTATTGCCTGCAACTCTTATGCATAGACATGCTGATTCACCTGGCTCGGGTCCGGATACGGCGCATCGAGGGCGAATTGCACCGCCGCTTTGATCTCGGCGCTGATCTCATGGTCCAGGCTGTCAAGGAGGTTGGCATCGACCCATTTGTTCTTGAGTAGCCAATCGCCGAAAAGCTTGATCGGATCACGACGGGCTTTCCATTCCTCTTCTTCCGCCTTCGATCGATAGTAACTGCGATTGACGTCGCCCACGTGATGGCCGTGGAAGCGGTAGGTGTTGCAGTGCAGAAAAGCGGGGCCGTCGCCGTGCCGCGCTCGTTTAACCAATTTAGCGCTCGTTTCATGAACTAGCCGCACGTCTTGTCCATCGATGGCTTCTCCGTGAATCCCGAAAGCTTGCGCGCGAGCCAGCACCTCGCCCGCGGTGGTGTCGCGATAATGCGTATACTCGTTGTAGTTGTTGTTCTCGCAGACGTACAGGACCGGCAGCTTCCAGAGCGCCGCCATATTCATGGACTCATAAAGCAATCCCTGGCCAAGCGCGCCTTCACCAAAGAAGCAGACCGCCACTTGATCACTGCCGCGCATCTTCGCCGACAGAGCCGCGCCGGTTGCCATTCCCGCGCTGCCGCCGACGATGGCATTAGCGCCCAAATTGCCGGTGTCCTGGTCGGCAATGTGCATGGAACCGCCCTTGCCGCGGCAGTAGCCGGTCTCTTTACCGAGCAGTTCGGCGAACATTTTTTCTACGGATGCGCCTTTGGCGAGACAATGGCCGTGACCTCGATGGGTGCTGGTGATGTAATCGTCGCGACATAGCGCCTCACAAACGCCCACGGCTATCGCTTCTTCTCCGGTATAGAGATGGGCGAGTCCCGGCATCTTCGCAGAGAGATAAAGCTGATTAACCTCTTCTTCGAACAGGCGGATTTTAAGCATCTGGCGATAGAAATGCAGCCAGCGCTCATCGCGAACGCCGGATGATCCCGTGTTGGTGCGTTGCGCTGTTCTTGTTTTAGTGCGGGCCATTAGCTGCTTGCCACGTTCAGTTTTCGGTTTCCTGTCTCAATTACATTAGGAAACAGGCTTTTGTTCGGGACGCGAAACTCTAAACCCGAAACTCGAAACTATTTATGGACCCCTGCCATGCTCGCCAGGGCTTCGAACAGAATCGCAAAGTCTTTGTCTGCCAGCCCCATGGCGCGCGCGGCGGTGAGCATTTGATTGGTGACCGCCGTAGTCGGCAATGGGACCTCCAGTTGGAGGCCCATTTCCAAGGCGAGCAGCAAATCTTTTTGCATCATGTTGACGTCGAAGATCACTTCATCCGGCATTTGGAGCACGAATGGGCCGCGGTATTTCACCATCGGTGAGGCGATGACACTGTTGAGCAGAACTTCGAGCGCGGACTCGCGCGCGATGCCGCTTTTTTCAGCGAGCAGTAAGCCTTCGCTGAACGCGAGCATCTGTACGGCCAGGCTTAGATTGGTGGCGATTTTCATCGCTGCTGCGAGGCCGTTGGTGCCGACATGCGTCGCCTTCGGACCGATTGCTTGCAGCAGCGGCAGCACCTTCTCAAAAGCCTTGCGCTCGCCGCCGACCATGAATGAGAGCTTGCCTTCCTCCAACGTAATCGAGCTGCCGGACACCGGCGCGTCAAGCATCTCGGCGCCTGTGGCTGCAACCTGCTTCGCGAGCTCGCGGATGGCCGCCGGACTGACCGTGCTCATCTCGACATAAATTTTCCCCGCGCTCAATCCGGCGACAATACCTTCCTCGCCCTCAGTGACCGCTTGAAGCGCGGTGTTATTGGCGATCATGGAGAAGACAACATCGGCAGCTTCGGCAGCCGCGCGCGGACTGGCGGCCCATTTCATGCCGGCGTCCAAAAGCCGCTGCGCCTTGGCAGGAGTACGGTTATACCCTGTAACGTCATGGCCGGCGTCGAGCAGACGTTTCACCATGCGGCTGCCCATGACGCCAAGGCCGACAAACCCCAGATTGGCCATCAGTGAATCCTAAAAATACGCCGCTCCCCGCCGCGTTACACTTGCATTTGAGGGGGTCCGGCATTCCCGCGCAAGCGGGAATCCAGGTTCTGCTTTAATGGCGCGACACAATCTGGATGCCCGCTTCCGCGGGCATGACGAACTGCTCAAGGCAACTGATTAACGATTCGCGTGAATACAAGACTGCCTCCTCAGCCGCTGTTCGTTTTCAGCC
>DATACQ010000051.1:0-7947 GCA_036258955.1 Binatia bacterium | reverse complement strand
GATTATAGTGGGCGAAGATGATCGCAATCAGACGAGCGAGATAAACCACCGCATGTCAACCGATATTCTTGCAGCAGGCATTCCGAACAACCGGTGCGTTGTCTTGAAGAACGAACGTCACAGCTATTTCTTTACGAATCCAGACGAAGCTCACAAGGCGATCCGTGAGTTTCTTCGTGATTAGCTGCTCGGGCGAACGGCCGCAGCGGGCCCCGAGAGCGGCGGGAACTGTCACATAGCTTTACAATGTGAATAGCGTGTGGTAGAAGTTTTTTAACTAAACGAAAGAGAGAAAGAAAAGCGGAGACTTATGGGGATTGCTCAGCCAGAACGTCAAGTAGTCATGGAGCAGTTTAGGCTTCATCAAACGGACACCGGCTCTCCAGAGGTGCAAGTTGCGCTGCTTAGCCAGCGTATCGAACACCTCACCGAGCATTTCAAGACTCACGTTAAGGATCACCATTCCCGACGCGGCCTCTTAAAGCTTGTCGGCCAAAGAAGAAGGCTTCTGGATTATCTGAAAGACACCGATTTCGACAGATACCAGAGCCTGATTCAGAGGTTGGGAATACGCAAGTAGCCGTTCCTGACCGTTTGCCCTTCCATCGCCCTCCGTTAGTCGTGTCTCACGCCAGAGGTTCTCTATATGTTCAAGAAAGTTGAATTGGATTTTCATGGTCGCCCGTTAATCATTGAGATTGGACGGGTCGCCAAACAAGCGGATGGAGCCGCCTGGGTGCGTTACGGCGAGACCGTCGTGTTGGTTACGGCTGTGGCTGCCAGAGAGTTAAAGCTGGAAACTGACTTTTTCCCATTGACCGTCGATTATCAAGAGAAAACGTTTGCCGCCGGCAAGATCCCGGGCGGCTTTTTTAAGCGCGAGGGGCGTGCTTCGGAAAAAGAAATTCTTACTTCGCGTTTGATCGATCGATCCATACGGCCGCTGTTCGCCGAGGGGCTCCGTTGCGAAACTCAAATCATTGCAACCGTGCTCTCCGCGGATCGCGAAAACGACCCAGACATTGTCGCAATGCTCGGCGCCTCCGCGGCGCTCCACGTTTCCGATATACCTTTTAATGGTCCCATAGCCGGGGTGCGCGTCGGCCGCATTGACGGCAAATGGCTCATCAATCCCACTCAGAGCGAACTGCAGGAAAGCGAAACGGACATTTTTCTCTCCGGCAGCAAAGATGCGATCGTAATGGTTGAAGGCGGCGCTCGGATGATTCCGGAGGAAGAAATTCTCGAAGGGCTGTTCGCGGGTCACCAAGCGATCCAACCTTTATTAGAGATACAGGAGCAATTGCGTCGCGAGCTCGGCAAGACCAAACGCCATGTGCCCCTCGCGGAGCTTGATTCAAACATTGTTGGGCGGGTGGAAGAACTCGCGCTGACGCGGCTTGAACAGGCCATTGAAATTCCGGAAAAGCAAGAACGTTACAAGCGGCTGGCCGAGGTCAAAGCGGAAGTCGTGACTCAGGTGGCCGGCGAATTCTTGGGCAAAGACAAACATATAAAAGGCGCGTTCGACGAACTCAAGCGCAAGGTGTTCCGCGGCTTGGTGGTCAAACGCGAACGGCGGATCGATGGCCGCGGCCTCAAAGACATACGTCCGATCACCTGTGAAGTCGAAGTTTTGCCCCGCACCCATGGTTCGGCGTTGTTTACTCGCGGTGAAACCCAGGCTTTGGTTGTTGCTACTTTGGGCACCGCCGCCGATGAACAGCGAGTCGATGCATTGCTCGGCGAACATTTTAAGAAGTTCATGCTTCACTATAATTTTCCTCCCTTCAGTGTCGGGGAGGTGAAATTTCTTCGCGGACCGGGCCGCCGCGAGATCGGTCATGGCAACTTGGCCGAGCGCGCGCTTCTGCCGGTTCTGCCGAGCGAAGAAAGCTTTCCATACACGATTCGAGTGGTCTCGGAAATTCTCGAGTCCAACGGCTCCACATCAATGGCCACGGTGTGCGGCGCGTCGCTTTCGCTGATGGATGCCGGTGTGCCGGTGTCGGCTCCCGTTGCGGGAATCGCGATGGGCTTGATCAAGGAAGGAGAGCATGTGCGCGTGCTTTCCGATATTCTCGGCGACGAAGACCATCTCGGTGATATGGATTTCAAAGTTGCCGGCACTCCCGAAGGCGTGACATCGCTGCAGATGGAAATCAAAATAAGCGGGGTCGATCGCAACATTATGAGCAAGGCGCTTCATCAGGCCAAGGAAGGCCGCTTGCACATTCTCAACGTGATGAAAGAAACCCTCGCCACACCCAGAACGGCGGTATCGGGTCATGCGCCGCGGATCATTACCTTGAGGGTCAAGCCTGACAAAATCCGCGAAATCATCGGGCCGGGTGGAAAGGTCATTCGCGGCATCATCGAAGCCACCGGCGTGAAGATCGATGTGGAAGACGATGGCAGTGTCACTATCGCTTCGAGCGATGAAGTGGCGGCGCGCAAAGCCATCGAGATGGTGCAGCGCATTGCCGCCGAAGCGGAGGTCGGGAAGATCTACAAAGGTACCGTCCGCAAAATCGTTGAATTCGGCGCCTTCGTCGAAATACTACCCGGCACGGATGGTTTAGTTCACATTTCGCAGCTTGCTCCGGAGCGCGTGCGCAAAGTGACCGACGTGCTCAAAGAGGGTGATGAAGTTATGGTGAAGGTTCTCGAGATCGACAGACAAGGCAAAATTCGACTGAGCCGTAAAGAAGCACTGGAAGAAACCGGCGCAGAACAGGTCAGTTAGGCACCCGCGGTAAACATGGCCGAAAACTCCTCATTTGCAAAAACCGTCCTGGACAACGGCATTCGCGTGCTCTCTCACGAAATGCCTGATCATCGATCCGCGAGTATCGGCATCTGGGTGGAAAACGGCTCGCGTCACGAGGCGGAACCGGAAAACGGCATCTCTCACTTTCTCGAACATCTCCTTTTTAAAGGCACGGAGCGACGCAGCGCCGCCGATATCGCCGAGGAGATGGACGCCGTTGGCGGAGTCATCAACGCTTTCACGGCCAAGGAGCACACCTGCTATTACGCCAAGGTGCTCGATGAGAATCTCCCGCTCGCTATCGATCTCTTGACCGATATCTTTTTAAACTCCAAGTTTGACGAGCAAGAGATTGAACGCGAGCGCTCGGTGATTTTGCAGGAAATATCTCAGGCGGAGGACACTCCGGATGACTACGTGCACGATTTGTTTAGTCTCGATTTGTTCCACGATCATCCTATAGGGCGGCCCATTTGCGGCACGGCCGCTACGGTGACTCGGTTCACTCGCGAGGATATTGTGCGCTTCTTCCGCTCGCGTTATCGACCGCGGCGGGTGATCGTTGCGGCGGCCGGACATCTACGGCACCAGGACATCGTCAGCGAAATGGCGGCACGATTGGGGTCCGTGGAAGACGGAGGAGGGGATCGCATCGAAGCAACCGACGGCTATCGACAGCCGGAACTCCGCTACGGAGTGTTCCCCCACCCTAAGAGCCTTGAGCAGGCCCATCTTTGCATGGGAGTGCAAGGACTTTCCCAGGCACATCCGCAACGCTACGCGGGGTATGTTCTCAACACGCTTCTCGGGGGCGGCATGAGCTCCCGATTGTTTCAGGAGATTCGTGAGAAGCGCGGCAAAGCTTATTCGGTTTATTCGTTTTCATCGGCTTACCGCGACATCGGCTATTTCGGCGTGTACGCGGGCACGAGCGTTGAGTCCACTGAAGAGGTCGTCGAGCTGATTATCAAAGAACTTAAAGCTCTGGCGGACGGCAGCATCAGCGAAGATGAGCTTCGCCGGACTCAGGGGCAATTGGTGGGCAGCATGATGCTTGGATTGGAGTCCACCGACTCATGGATGAGCCATATCGCGCGCAACGAAATTTATTATGGCCGAACCATCTCCACCGATGATATATGCCAAGGGATCCGCGCCGTCACGCGAGCGGACGTCATCGAATTGGCGCGCCAGCTTTTTCGCGCAGGCGCGCTCACCCTGTCCCTGCTCGGAGACTTCAAAGCAAACTTTAAATTAAAGAACCTTCGTTTCGGCCAGTGAGCGCCGCGTAGCGGACCCATCGCCGGTGGAGCGAGTAGAAGTTCAAATCAGCAGGGTAAGAGCGGCGGATACGCCGCTTCCCGCCTATATGACCGAAGGATCGGCCGGTATGGATCTGGCTGCGGACATCGACGGCGAGCTTGTGTTAGCGCCCTTTGCGCGCGCTTTGATTCCCACCGGTAT
Source organism: Binatia bacterium (assembly GCA_036258955.1). Classification (GTDB taxonomy): domain Bacteria; phylum Desulfobacterota; class Binatia; order UBA9968; family UBA9968; genus DATACQ01. The sequence goes on along the minus strand of DATACQ010000051.1, from coordinate 3,713 downwards.
TGCGATTGCTTTGCCGCCGGGCTTCGAAGCACAGATACGGCCGCGCAGCGGACTGGCATTGAAGCAAGGGTTGACGGTCCTAAATAGCCCCGGCACGGTCGACTCCGACTACCGCGGCGAAATTCAAGTGATCGCCATTAACCTCGGGAGCGAGCCGATCGTCGTTAAACGCGGCGAGCGGATTGCCCAAATGGTGCTGCAGCGGGTTATCCACGGCCAGTGGCGTGAAGTCGCTAAGCTGCCGGATTCGGAACGGCAGGCCGGTGGGTTTGGTCATACGGATTCCAAAACTTAAAAGTCAACATCAGTTTCGTTGTCTCGCGTTCGGGTGGAATGCGGGATTTCTTTTGTCTTCACGGCAATGACGAAGGGACGGATTTTAACTTGCTCAGTTTGAAGCGGCGGTGCGGGCTGTGAGACCCAGTTTCAGAAAACGATGATCCCGCGTTACACCAGGCCGGAAATGGGCCGTATCTGGTCCGAAGAGAATAGCTTTAAAAAATGGCTCGACGTGGAGATCCTTGCCGCCGAAGGCCTGGCCCGTCTGGGCAAGATACCGCGTGCGGCGGTGAGGCGCATTAAGAAGAACGCGCGCTTCGACGTCAAACGCATCCGCGAAATCGAAGGCGTAGTCAAGCACGAGATCATCGCCTTTTTAAGCAATGTCGCTGAGTCTATTGGCGACGACGCCCGGCACTTGCATGTCGGCATGACTTCTTCCGACGTCATGGATACCGCGCTCGCGATTCAGTTCAAGGAGGCATCGGCGATTCTGCTTCAAGACATGAAAGACCTTATGCAGGTTTTGCGCAGCCAGGCGCGGAAATACAAGTGGACGGTAATGATCGGTCGCACCCACGGTGTGCACGCCGAGCCCATTACTTTCGGATTGAAGTTCGCGCTATGGTACCAAGAAATGGCCCGCAACTTGGCTCGCCTGGAAAAGGCGACCGAAGAAATTTGCGTGGGCCAGATTTCCGGCGCAGTAGGCACGTTCGCGCAGATTTCCCCCAAAGTCGAAGCCTACGTCTGCGCTAAGAGCGGTCTCAAACCGGCGCTGGTTTCGAATCAAATCATCCAGCGCGACCGTCATGCTTACTACTTTGCCACGCTGGCCGTGATCGCCAGCTCGTTGGAGAAGTTTGCCGTCGAAGTGCGTCACCTGCAGCGTACCGAGGTTCAGGAAGCGGAAGAGCCCTTCACGGAGGGGCAGAAAGGCTCCTCGGCCATGCCGCACAAGCGCAACCCGATTCTGTCGGAAAACGTCGCCGGCATGGCGCGACTGATGCGGTCCTATGCGCAAGCGGCTTTGGAGAACGTTGCGCTCTGGCATGAGCGTGATATCAGCCACTCGTCTGTGGAAAGGGTGATCGCGCCGGATGCGACGACAGCGCTGGATTTCATGCTGCGCCGAATGACATACGTTCTCGGTAATCTCCGCGTATATCCAGAGAACATGCGGCGCAACCTCGAAAAGAGCGGCGGCACGGTGTTCTCGGAAAGAGTCCTCCTCGCGCTGGTTCAGAAAGGGATCGCGCGCGACGATGCTTACCGCATGGTGCAGCGTCATGCCCTAAGAGTCGGGACGCAAGGTGGCGATCTCAAGCGCGAACTCCTGAACGATCAAGCCATCCGTCGCCATCTCTCGGCTGAGGAGATCGAATCAGTCTGGGGAGTGAAGGATCATCTGGCCAACATCGAATTTATTTATCGGCGCGTGTTCGGCTAGTGTGTTGTAATGAAGTGCCGGCCTCGCTTAGCTAGTGCATCGTCCAACAATCCTTTACATTAGTAGAATGTCACCCAAAACGAGGTGAGGATTTTTATGTATTTGAAAATCCGAGTTTCTTCGCTTCGCTCAGAATGACATCAAGGTAAACAGATTTATGACGCAACTACACTAGACTGACAGGTTGCTGAAGAAAACGTCTTGCAGGCTGCTCAAAAAGATCCAGAGGCGAGGCGCGCGAAAAATCGACGAGCGGAGGCGTACTGATAGTACGTTGCAGCGAGGCGATTGAGCGCAACGAAGCCTATGGGTCTTTTTCAGCAGCCTGCAAGGGTTTGTTGAAAGCGAAGGTTTATGCGCGTTAGAATATATGTGTTCCCAAGACACGGTGTTCTCGATCCCCAGGGGGAGGCCATCGAGCGATCCCTGCGCACGTTGGGATATGCCGAAGTGCGCGATGTTCGCGCGGGCAAGTGTCTCGATGTCGAGATCGATGAGACCTCGGCCGCTGCGGCAGAACCGCGCGTACGTGAGATGTGCGAGAAGCTGCTTGCCAACCCCGTCATCGAAGACTACCGATTTGAGGTTCTAGAAAGGTAGCTGTTAGCCTTCAGCAATCCCGCTGACCGCTAGACATTGAAAGCTAGTTATTACTATGCGTTGGGGCATAATCGCTTTTCCCGGGTCGTGCGACGACCAGGATGTTTTTGACAGTCTGGCGCAGGACGCGCGACAGAACGTCGAGTTCATATGGCACAAAGACGAGCTAAAGCCCGGCTATGATTGCTTGGTGTTACCCGGCGGGTTTTCCTACGGGGACTATCTCCGTTGCGGCGCGATGGCGAGGTTTTCGCCGGTCATGCGCGGCGTTATCGATTTCGCCCGTAGCGGCGGCCTGGTTTTGGGCATCTGCAATGGTTTTCAGATCCTTTGCGAATCCGGGTTGTTGCCCGGCGCACTGGTACGTAATACCGGGCTCAAATTTATCTGCCGGCATGTCTTAGTACGGGTCGAAGAAAACGACACGCCGTTTACCTGCGAGGCTAAAAAGGGGCAGTTGCTCAAACTTCCCGTCAAGCACGGCGAAGGTTGCTACTATGCCGATGACATAACCTTGCAGAAGCTCCGGAACAATCGACAGATCCTGCTCCGTTACGCCGACGCCAAGGGGAAACCGGTGCCGGCGGCGAATCCCAACGGCTCGCTGGATAATATCGCGGGCATCTGCAATGAAACGCGCAACATTTTCGGCTTGATGCCGCATCCGGAAGACGCCTGCAACAAAATCGTTGGCAGCGACGACGGTCTTAAAATCTTTTTGTCGATTGCCGCGGCTTGCGGCCGGCGCAAGGCGCGCCATGGTTGATGATGGAAAAAGCCCGCATGCTGACCCGGAGGTGAACCCGGAGCTTGCGCTTGCCCACGGGCTCACCCTCGAGGAGTACGACAGGATTATCCACCTGCTTGGCCGGGTGCCGAACTATACCGAGCTGGGAGTATTCTCGGTCATGTGGTCGGAGCACTGCAGCTACAAGAGCTCGCGTCATTACCTGAAGCGGCTGCCGACCGAAGCGCCGCAGGTGCTCCAAGGGCCGGGAGAGAACGCCGGGGTTGTGGATATCGGCGACGGGCTCGCTGTAGCGTTTAAAATGGAGAGCCACAATCATCCGTCCTTCATCGAACCGTACCAGGGCGCGGCCACCGGCGTCGGCGGCATTTTACGAGACATATTCACGATGGGGGCGAGGCCCATCGCGTCGCTTAATTCGCTGCGCTTCGGCGCCATCGACCACCCGCGCACGGGTTATTTGCTCTCTGGAGTCGTTGCAGGCATTGGCGGTTATGGCAACTGCATAGGCGTGCCCACAGTGGGCGGCGAGTGCTAGTTCGACGAATGCTATAACGCCAACATTTTGGTAAACGCGTTTACCTTGGGGATCACCACACACCAGCGCGTGTTTACGGGCGTTGCCAAAGGTATCGG
>DATACQ010000050.1:0-9170 GCA_036258955.1 Binatia bacterium | reverse complement strand
TAACAAGTCCCAATCATCGTACGCCATTGAAGCCGTCTACATCTTTCGTGTTTCGCATAAATTAAACGCTAATAACCAGCGGATGTTTTGTCAAGGAAAGGCAAAGCAACTGATGCCGGCCAAGCTAACGGGTCGCACGGTACTGTGGAAGCTCAAATCCGTAATTTGTAAAAGCGCCGGGCGTTCTCGCCCAGCAGGTCGGCTTTCTCGACGCTGGTTAGGGCCTGTGATTTCTTGATCGCCTGAACGCGGCTCCATTCCATATCGCTGTGCGGATAGTCACTGGCGTACATGAATCCTTTGCTCCCCAATTGATCGATAATCGAGCGCAGGTTTTCATCGCTTTCAAAGCCGCTCAAGATCCTACCTTCATGGATATCTTCGGCCGGCCCGTGAACCGTCGAGGGCAGATCGTAAGGCTCGCGGCCCCAACTACTCTCTTTGCGCCCGGCTCGCGGCTCCAGCACATGCTCGATGTGTTTTCCCACCCACCAGCTCCAATACGGCAGCCAACTCGCGCCGATCTCCAAAAACGCGCAGCGTAGGTGAGGCAGTTTTTTTAACAGCCCCGAGCGCACGAGAGACATCATCGCCACCATCATCGAAAACGGCATCGCGGTCACGTGTGTGGAGAAGAAATCCGTGAAACAGTCCGCCCACGGCGTGTAATGCATGCCCGTGACCGCGTGGAACCCGATAGGCGCGTCTAGCTCGTTCATGGTCTCGAAGAAAGGGGTAAATTGCTTCGCGTGCAGCGGGGTGTTTCCGACTATGCCGGGGATGACGACACCGTTAAGACCAAGTTGTTTAATCGCGCGCCGAGCCTCTTCGATGGCCGCTGTCGGCTCCTGAATCGGCAACAGCGCCACGCCTCCTAAACGCTTCGGAGCCTCGGCGCATTGTTCGGCTATATAGTTGTTGTAGGCGCGGCAAACGGCGGCGGCCAGCTCTTTGTTTTCCAGATCGAAGACCCAAACGAGAGCGGTCGGATAAACGATCTGATAGTCGATTTCCATGGCATCCATGTCCTGCAGCCGCCCTGAGATATCGTCGAGAGAGTTATCTCTCGCTTCTGAGAATGACGCGGGGTTTGATATCTGAAGCCGCCGCCGCCAACACCTTTGGTAAAGGGTAGCCGCGGCACGAGCCGTCCTTCGACGAGCCACCGGCCGGTATCTCTTTCTTCGTCGCGCAGATCCACGATGCGCGGACGCGCCGAGTAGAACTCCTTTTCCATGTAGCGCTCGAAAAGATCGAAGGGCTCGTGTAGATGCCCGTCGGAATCAATCACCTGCATAGGTGTCTCCTTGTCCTTACGGTCACACTCGTACGATTTGGGGCGGAAATTTATTAAGGCAGCGAGGCCCGCTTTCTTCAATGGCGAAGAAGTCGCCAAGAAAGAGGCCGCGTGTATGGCCCTGATCGACGATGTGCATTTGCAAGGTAAATACGTGACCAACCTGGTACACTAAACGGCCATCGGGCCCGTATAGAAAACGATCTTCGCTACTCTGAACACGGTCGAAGCCGATCTGCGGCTCGTGACGGGGGTTGGCGCCTAGCATTCCTTGTAAGAAGCCGCCATAACACTCATAGCCGCTGTCGAGGATGAACTTCATTGCCGCGACCGAATCGTCGCTGCTTTTGCCGGCATACAGCGTCGGCACGAGACGTTTGTAGCCTTCGAGCGCGAGGTCGAACATCTCGCTGTATTCGGGCGTCGGTTCGCCCGTCAGCACCGGTTTGCCACATTGAGCTTCGTAGCCGTTGTAGAAAATACCGAGCTCGTTGTTGATGATATCGCGATCGCCGATGAGGCGATCGACCGGTCGCGGCCTTTGATCGTTGATATCCGGGTCAATCATAGAGCAGGAACCCAGCTGGATCATGCCCATTTCCCCGCCTTCACGAATGACCGCCTCGTGAACAACAGCGAAGACCTCGCTCTCGGTCATGCCGGGTCTCACCCGTTCCTGCATCGCGCGGATGCCAGTGTCACCCAATTCCGCGGAACGCTCGAGGAATTGAATCTCTTCTGCGCTTTTCAGCAAACGCATCGCAATGAATTCTTTCGTCACCAATACGAATTCGGCGCGCGGCAGATGCGTCGTGAAAAAATCCCAATGGTTTTTGGGGATCGACGTGTATGGATCGTATTCGACGATCCCGATCCTGCCCTTGTCATAACCTCGCTCTCGGATGGCATCGACGATGGCGCCCAACACGCTTGGCTGCCCGACGATGATGTTACGCACCACGCTGCGGGCGAGCATAGCCCCAGCCAACGAATGACCTGGCCGCGTGACCACGGCAGGATCGCCTTCTTTAGGAAAAAAGCAGTACGTCGCCATTTCTGCCTTCCCCATCATGTTGGTCACGTAGCGGAGATTGAACCAAAGCCGGCCGTAGGCGGCCGACCCGCCAATGATCAGCAGGCAGTCGAGTCGCAGGTCGCGCATCATCTTGCGAATGTTTTGGTGGCGGCGCTGGTATTCTGCCTCAGAAAACCGCGGGTAAGGAAAGCGCTTGTGCATGCGCTCGAGTTCTTCTTCCGTTAGCAGCATTATGCCTCACGCAGGATCGGTTCAAATATTCTAATCGTTCAACAGGATGCGGTTCTCAGGCTTCACCCCGTCGGGATCGCCCCTTCGTTTCCACGCACGTTGTATAACTTGGCACAGTTGTCCCACAGGATTTTCCGCCGGCTGCTCGCAGTCAGTTCGTCGAGCGCGAAGAACTCATCGAGCGCGTGCGGGAAATGGGCGTCGATATGCGGATAGTCGGTTGAGATCAGAAGATTTTCGTCACCGATGCGTTTGATGACGTCACTCACGAGATACTCGTCGGGATCCATGGAGATAAAGCATTGCTTGAGAAAATAGTCACTGGGTCTTTTCGACAGCGGCACATCCGCTAACGCGCCGTGGAGTCCGGCGCGTTCGTCCAGCCGATAGAGCAGCCACGGCAACCAAGCGCAGTTACCCTCGAGAAAAGCTACTCGCAGCTGAGGAAATTTCTCGAGTACCCCGCCCGCGCAAAAGCTAGAAACAGCTTGAATCAGCTCCACGGGATTGCGCAGTGCCAGCGCGACAATGTTGGCATTAGGATGGCCGAAAAACTTGTTGGCGACTTGCTCCTGTTTGGGGCGCGCCGGCGGGTGAAAACACAAAGCAACACCGCACTTTTCGATTTCCGCCCACAGCGGGTCGAAGCAGCGGTCGTGGATGCGCTTGCCGTTAATCGGTTCCGGGCACAAGGAAAGCGCGCTGGCTCCGAGGTCATTGACGACTCGCCGCACCTCCTGCACCGCCAAATCGACGTCGTGCAGGGTGATGAGGGCCGAAGCTTTGAGCCGGTTGGGGTCGGCTTTGCAGAAATCCGCGATCCAGTTATTCCAAGCCCTGCACAGATCGTTGGCGTATTCCGCGTCCAGAGTTTCGTCGCAATGCAGCGGCGAGGTACGGAAGAGAACCGCAACATCGAGACCTTCGCGGTTCATGGCTTCAAGCTGAGATATCGGGTCGTAGTCACGCGCCACTGCGAAATCATAGCGACTCGCCACTTGCTTCTGGCCGTGGTCAATGACATCCGAGATCGCACGGAGCTTCTGATTGCCGATGGCGAACTCGACGCGCCCATGCTGCCCGTTACGCTGCCCTCTGGGAATCCGATCGCCCCATTTCGGATTCATATACTTCGCGTACAGATCGGCCGCATCATAGACGTGCATATCGCTGTCGAACGCCTTCATGCCGTTTTTCATGAGCCCTCCATTTGTTTGTCACCCCGGCGCGCTATCAGATCGGAAGAAAATTGACAAGCGCATAGCCATCGGTTAACTAGGTTGTTTGGTACGGCTGGAATCTGAATAGCAAATGAGGCGGCGTGCCGGCAAGCATGGATGCTCCTGCACTCCGTTATGGATCAGAGGTAAAACCTATGACGACGAGCAGCGCTTTGAACGTGGCGTCGGCAGCGAGTGGATTTCAAAAGTTTTTGGACGATTTGCCGCGCACGGGACCCGGCACCCGAGGCGGCGAGATGTTGCGTCGCTACTGGCATCCTGTCTGTCTATCCGAGAATCTCAAGGACATACCGATGGCGGTAAGAATGTTGTGCGAAGACTTGGTCCTTTTCCGCGATGGCCAAGGCCGGCCGGGGCTTTTGGGAATTCGCTGTCCACACCGCCTTGCTTCGTTGGAATACGCACAGGTGAAAGAAGACGGGCTCATGTGCTCCTATCACGGCTGGAGATACGATGTGAAAGGCCGTTGCATCGACACGCCCTTGGAGCCGTGCGACAGCACGCTGAAACAAAGTATCCGGCATTTGTGGTACCCTCTAGAAGAATGGGGAGGTGTGGTCTGGACGTACATGGGCCCGGAAAAAGAAACCCCACCGCCCTTGCCGAAGATCGATGTCCTTGCCCGCACCGATGGCGAAGTGAAGCTCGTAGATGGCGATTTCCGTAATTACAACTATCTTAACTGGATGGAAAACTTCGCCGACATGGGCCACGCTACGATTCTTCACGGCATGGTTGTCAGAGAGTTACCGCAAGACCTCAAACCCTATTCCGATCACACGATAAAGAACTGGACACCCCTTCCGCTCTCGCATGTGGAGACGGACTATGGAATGAAAACAGTCTCCGTGCTCGATACCGGAGATCCCGACGTAAAATTCGTCAATACCTGGAGCCTCGCCATGCCGATTCACTGGCGGTTTTCCGGCATTCGGTCCGGCTTTCCCCCTGATTTTACGGACGAACGCCAGGAGGGCGGCGGCATGATTCGCATTATCGACGACACTCACTTCGAGCTCATACGGTACAATCTTTGGCGCAACGGAAACTATCGGGGGCCGTGGATGTTTGGATTGCCGAATAATCTACAAGGAACGGTTGAAAAAAAACCTCACGATAAAAGAAAGTATTCTGCATGGGAAGGCGTGCCGGCGTTAGAAGATCTGGTGCTGCAAGAATCCCAAGGCGAGATCCCGGATCGCAAACTTGAGCACCTTGGCAGTTCCGACCGCGGCGTGATCATGCTGCGCAGGATCTGGCACAAGGCGATGGAAGACGTAGCCAACGGCAAAGATCCCAAAGGAGTTCTTCGCCAGGCGCAAGAAATGCTGGAGGTCGACACCTTTCATGGTCGTGTAAAGGTTCAGGATCTGAAAATCGGTCCCGAGAACATGCCGTCATCGATGGGAGGCCGAGGCTTGATACGAGATCGGGAGGGCAACCTAGTTTTTGCGTAGTTCAGCGTATGAACGCTACTCCGGGGCATCAGCCCCGGAGTGCTCGACACAGAGCGGCGGCAAACTTACACTTACCAACGCGAGGACCCCAACTCGGCTCGATCGTTCATGCGGATAACTTCAGCATAGCGCTCGCCGCGATTTCTGCTCAATTCTACCCGAACCAGATCGCCATACCGCAACTCCTCTACCCGCAAATCGCGACCGCGATGATTTACGCGAGTCGAGAGATCGTATCTGATTCTAGTGGTGTCTCCATCGGTAGTGCGGAGCTGAATCTCCTGCCGATCAGGATCGACCCTTTGCACCGTTCCGGCGATTTCATCTCGGGAGCGATCCCAATCGCGATCTTGGCGAGCTTCTCTGTTGCGATCGAGATCTCGGTCGCGCCGGTAATCGTCGCGCGCGTAAGGATCGGGGCGGCTGATTAGAGAAATGCCCTCGCATCCGGCTGCAGCGAGGGTTAAAGGAAGCAAGCACGCATAGGCCACACGAAGGATTGGTTTCATCATTCACCTCCTGTCGGGCCAAAAGTGCAAGCATAGTGCCATTCTCTTGAGGATGTCTTGGTAGTTTTCCGCGACTGTTTTTGATCTAAACTTAAGAAGATCTATGCCACTGCGTAGCAGCTATGGGACGTTGGACATCGTTAAGAAGAGCCGCGAAAACCGATGATCAGTGCACTTCAGCTGAAGCTTCAATGTGACCGGCAATCTCCTAGACCGAGCAGAATTAAACGTTTGGGCGAAGCTATGGTAATTTTGCTTTTAACCGGCTGCATGCCCGCTTGTTCGGAGCGGGTGGCGCAGCGAACTTTTACAACGGCCGAACCCATTACAGCACATATTTTTGTTATCTATGATGACTGGCATTCGGCCATTTTGTTGAGAGCCGCCAATCTATCGCCCGAAAGCTTTCCTGAGATTCGCGACTTTCCGGGCGCGGACTATCTGGAATTCAGCTGGGGAGACCGAGAATACTTCCCGCATCCGGATCCAGGGATGGGGTTGGCGCTAAAAGCGGCCGTCTGGTCCAGCGGCAGTATCATTCATGTCGTTGGAGTGCGCGGCACACCAATGGCCTCTTACCCCAATGCGGAAATTATCACCATTGCTGTAACAGACGGCGAGTTCCAGCGCCTGGTTCAGTTCATCTCAAAAACCTTTGTTCGATCCAGTCCTGAATCAGCAAGCGAAGCTCGGCCCGGGCTCTCCGATAATGCGCGCTTTTATCTGGCGCACGGCAGGTTCAGCATTCTTCGCACATGCAACACGTGGGTCGCGGAAGCGCTCCGAGCCGCTCATTTACCGGTCAATGCTTCATGGGTGATCACGGCCGCGAGCCTTGGTAGACGGGTGCGGCCTCTGGATATAGTGCGCAGTAAACGGAAAGGTCCCTAGAGTCTCGCACCAGAGCCGCGATTAAAGCGAGCCTCAGCGTTTGAACAGGCTTTCTAACCCTCGACGAATGACGTCTTCAGTGGAGTTGCGTTTCTTCTGCTTATTTTGATCCGGCGCGGCTTCTTCACTTCCGGAAGGCCGATTGCGGCCGAAAAAGCGGTTCTCCAATTCTTCTACGCCTTTTTGCACAAAGCCGCGCTGCACGACCTGGCCAAGGAACTTCAGATCGGGCCTCGGTTTCACATTGGGTAATCTACCGCTGAGATTCATTGGGATTTCCAGCTGCCCCTGCTTGTTCAGCAGATATTTGACTTCCCGGGCGGCCTGCGTCAAGTCGGCCGATAATCGCTGTGAGAAGACAAGATTAGCCGGAAATTCAATCCTGCGGTTGAAATCCACCCAACCATTTCCGTGAACGATGAATTCGGCGGCAGATACCCGCAAACCGTTGACGTTCACTCTGCCTTCACCGAGCTCGAAGTCGGCTCTCAGCTCGTTGAATTCAGTGTCTTTGGCGGTGAACGTTTCGGGGTATTTCTTGCGCAGTGTCGGGCTGACAATGTTCGTTAGGCCCGGTATGCCGGTTATGCCGCCAAGAGTCTGTTCGGCAATGTTGAAGTTAAGCAATGCGCCCTGCACCACTTCCGTTGTGCCCTGACCGCGCAAAGTTGGCTTGATGGCCTCCCACGTTTCGCCGCTTCCCGCAAGCTTCATGTCCGCATTCATACGGCCGCGGATATCGTGCTCCGCCTCGGAATCAAGAAACGAGTACAATTCGGCGATGTCAACCCCCCGGACCTTCGAATTCGCCGCGAAGCGCGGGGTCGGTTCTCTGAATGAAAATTCACCTTCCATTTGCAGTGAGCCTTTCAGAATATCGACCCGCAACTGACGGACGGCCGCCACTTTTTCTGCAACAGCAAGGGCCGTGTCGAGGCCCTTGTACGCAAGACCGTAAAGGGTGCCTTCGGCAGAGCTGAGTTGTCCGTCATAAAATATCTTATCGCCGCCGACCGTGATGCGGCCTTCGCTTTGCAAACCACGTATGATATCCGCTTTACGGTTCTCTCCAAGGTTGATGTTGTAGTCGGCCGGCCAGATTTCCGGTGTCGACATTTTATAGCGCAAAGTCAACGGAGCGAACTTCTCGATGGCTGCTGACAGACGGATCCGCGACTTACCTAAACTCAAGCTCATCTCGCGAATGTCGGCTTTTGGGCCGGAAAAGTGAATTTGTGTATCGAGGTTCTCAATAGGTTTGGGAAACTCGGGAGGTCTCGCGCTCGCGTTCGTTAGATCCACGGATCCTTCGATGTGTGGCATGGCGCCGTTGCCAAGCTTCCCGCGAACGTTTGCGCGCATTGCCATAGTACCTGTCAACTGATATCTCGCAAGCGCTGGAATTATTCTCTCCCAGCCCTCCAATGAGGCCGATTGTGAATTGACGGAAATGTTCAGAACTGTGCCGCCGCGAAATTGAATGTCTCCGGTGGTCGCAAGTTCTAACGTATGCAGCTTGAGGCGCCCTTTGGAAATAGACAGCTTATCACCTGCATAGCGACCCGCCGCGCTTAGCACGAGAGGAATACCCGCCGGCTTCTGAAAAGATTCTCCGTAGCGCAGCACGCCATTGGACCCTTCAGTTTCGCCGTCGAACGCCAGGTTGGCCAACGATCCCTTGAATTTAGCATTCTTGAGGCGAAATATGCCGGAAACCTGAACGTCATTGGAACCGCTGTTTCTTAGCGCCGGCAAGGCCTGGTTCAACCGGCTCAGATCAAGCGGATCGATATCGATCACGCCCTCCAGCGGAATTTGCATAAGGTCTTCAGAACCGCTCAGCGGGCCAACCTTGCTTCTTAGCACAAGATTTTGTTTCTCCGCATAGAGAGCAGCGGCAAGCTCGATCGAAAACGGGCGGTCAGGATGAAAGTCTTCCACCTTTAGATCGATCTGCCGCGCCTCTAACTGCCCGCCATGCTTTCGATCGATGTAGCGAATCTCACCATCTGAAATATTGACAAGGGCTGCCACGATCGCGAGCTGATCGGTGCCGGCGGGCCGGGACTCGCGCGATTTTTTCTCGAGCTCGCCTTTTTTCTTTCTTTGCGATTCGGCGATGCTGGAAAAATTGTAGTTGCCCTGAGGATTACGAATGATGCGGATAATCGGCTCGTGCAAAATGATTCTTTTGAGTTGCACCTCTTTCCTCAGCAGCGGCCAAAACTTGACGTTCATCTGGAGATCGCTCGCGCGAATAAAATCTTCCGAGGAATACGTAGGATCGTCGCTCATGGCGAAGTTAGTGAGGCGCACGCCTAAACCGGTCAATATCGTCGCTTGCACATCGCTCACGGAAATCTTACGGCCGAGCGCTTGCTCGGCTTGCTCGATCAGGTAGCCCCTGTTGCGTGTGACGAAGTAGTTTACGTTGAGCAAAGCCGCGATCGCTGCAACAGCGAGAACTAGCACTACAGTGCCGGCGATGATCCATTTACGCATGTGGGT
>DATACQ010000049.1:0-5570 GCA_036258955.1 Binatia bacterium | reverse complement strand
GCTCCTTCCCGAGCACCGCGATGACCTCGTGAATGCCCGGACTTACGGTAGATCCTGTAAGGGCAACCCGAACGGGCTGGGCGAGCTGGCCCATGCCCAAGCCGTGCTCTGCCAGTACCGCAGCAAATTCCCGCTCGATTGCGGCCTCGCTGAAATCATCCAGAGCGTCGAGCCTTTTGATCAGGCTCTCGAGCGGCGCGGCGATCTCCGGTTTCAAAAATTTGTTGGCCGCCTTTTCATCGCGGGCAATGTCGTCGCTGAGATAGTAGCGCGCCGAATCAACCAATTCGACCAGTGTTTTGGCGCGTTCCTGCAACGTGTGGATCATCCTTTGCAGCCAAGCCTTGTCCTGTGGTACGGCGTATCCAGCGGCGGTGATATAGGGGACGATTTCGTCTGCCAGTTGCGCCGGCGGCCGCATCTTTAAGTAGTGGGAATTTAGCCAAAGAAATTTCTCCGGATTGAAAACGCCGGCGGACTTGCCGACGGACTCTAACGAGAACTTTTCGATCAACTCCTCACGGGAAAAGATTTCCTGGTCGCCGTAGGACCAACCGAGTCGCACAAGATAATTGCTCACCGCCTCCGGCAGATAGCCCATCTCGCGGTAGGCGGTCACCGAAGTCGCGCCGTGGCGTTTGCTTAGCCGTGCCTTGTCGGTGCCGAGGATTAGCGGGACGTGGGCGAATTGAGGTAGGGCGGCCCCGAAGGCCTGGTAGAGCTGGATCTGCCGGGGCGTATTGGCAAGATGGTCGTCACCGCGAATTACATGGGTGATCGCCATGTCTATATCGTCCACGACAACGCAGAAATTGTAGGTCGGCGTGCCGTCGGAGCGGGCGATGATCAGATCGTCGAGCTCGCGATTATCGAACACTACGTCGCCTTTCACCGCGTCCTGCACCATGGTGGCACCATCGCGCGGAGAGCGAAAGCGCACGACGAACGGTTTGCCACTGGGCAAGCTAACGCTGGCACCTTCGGGTGGGCGACACGTGCCATCATAGGAGGGTTTACGTTTCTCTTTTAAAGCGAGCTGGCGCTTCGCGTCCAGCTCCTGCGGGCTGCAGACGCACGGATAGGCCTTGCGGTTGGCGAGTAATTCCTGGATTTTGTCTGTATAGAGCGCAAAACGCGCCGCTTGATAATACGGCCCCTCATCATAGTCGAGGCCCAACCACTGCAGGGCATCCAAAATCGCCCGGATGGCCTCGGGGGTGGATCGTTCGCGGTCGGTATCTTCAATTCTCAGAATGAATGTGCCGCCATGATGACGCGCAAAAAGATAGTTAAAGAGTGCCGTGCGCGCGCCGCCAATGTGGAGGTACCCCGTGGGGCTGGGAGCGAAACGAGTGCGAACTTGGGGCATGCCAGCAAGGTAACAAGGCCGCGGGAAGCGGTCAACGATACGTTATGAAACTGCCGCATATATGCTACTATGAACATCAATCGAAAAGGAGTCTGACCGAGGTCTATTGTGGACGGCACCCATAGCGGCTTAAGGCCGACGGAAAACAGCGCGAGTGGCGACGGCGCGCCCTCTCATTTTATTCGCAGTATCATCGCCGAACATTTGGAAGCCGGCAAAAACGACGAACGCGTGCACACGCGTTTCCCGCCGGAACCCAACGGGTATCTGCACATCGGCCACGCGAAATCCATCTGCTTGAATTTTGGGCTGGCCGCCGAATTTGACGGCAAGTGCAATCTCCGTTTCGATGATACCAATCCGAGCAAAGAAGATGTCGAGTACGTCGAATCGATCAAGGAAGACGTGCGCTGGCTCGGTTTCGATTGGAATGGCCGCGAGTACTTTGCTTCGGATTATTTCGAGCAACTCTATCAGTTTGCGATTCAGTTGATCAAAGCCGGAAAGGCGTTCGTCTGCGATTTGAGCGCGGAGCAGATTCGCGAATACCGCGGGACGTTGACCGAACCGGGTAGAAACAGCCCGTATCGGGACCGCCCGATCGAGGAAAATCTCGACCTCTTTCAGCGCATGCGCGCAGGCGAGTTTCCCGACGGCAGCCGGACATTGAGGGCGAAGATCGACATGGCCTCGCCCAACATCAACTTGCGCGATCCCGTTATGTACCGGGTGCTGCACGCCTCACACCACCGCACGGGCGACAGCTGGTGCATCTATCCGACGTACGACTTCGCCCATGGCCAGTCGGATTCCATCGAGGGGATCACGCACTCGCTCTGCACACTGGAATTCGAAGATCACCGGCCGCTCTACGACTGGTATCTCGATCAGTTGCGCATCCATCATCCGCAGCAAATCGAGTTTGCACGGCTCAATCTCACGCATACGGTATTGAGTAAACGCAAACTGCTCCAGCTGGTTCAGCAGAAGCATGTTGGCGGCTGGGATGACCCGCGTATGCCGACCTTGGCCGGCGTACGGCGCCGCGGTTATACGCCCGAGGCGATTCGGGCATTCTGCGAACGCATCGGCGTTGCGAAACGGAACAGCACGGTTGATATCGCTATGCTCGAGCACTGCCTGCGCGAAGACCTGAACAGGCGCGCGCGGCGGGTCATGGCGGTGCTTCGTCCCCTCAAAGTGGTAATTGAAAACTACCCAGAAGGCGTAACGGAAGAACTGGTTGCGGTTAACAACCCCGAAGACGCGAGCATGGGCACGCGCACGGTGCCTTTTTCCCGGGTTCTCTACATTGAGCGCGACGATTTTCGCGAGCAGCCGCCGAAAGGTTTTTTTCGTTTATCGCCGGGCAAAGAAGTGCGGCTCCGGTATGCCTACATCATCAAATGTCTCGAAGCGATCAAAGATCCGGCGACGGGCCTGGTCACCGAGCTCCGATGCGTTTACGACGCGGAAACCAAAAGCGGGTCTTCACAGGCACAGCGTAAAGTGAAGGCAACCATTCACTGGGTTTCGGCCGAGCACGCCCTGAGCGCGGAAGCGCGGCTCTATGATCATCTTTTTAGCGCGGAGAGCCCGGACGACGTCCCGCAAGGAGGCGATTGGCTTTCGCATTTGAATCCCAAGTCGCTGGAGGTCATCAAAGACGCCCGAGTGGAGCCGGTTTTAGCCGGCTCCAGAGCCGGCGAGTTGTATCAATTTGAGCGCTTGGGTTACTTTTGTCCCGACAGCGTCGACTCGGAAGCCGACCGCTTGGTGTTTAACCGCACGGTCACGCTGCGAGATAGCTGGGCAAAAATTGAGAGGTCCAGGGACGCCAAGAAGAATGGCGGGGCGAGGCCTCACTAGCTCGGCTCGCGGGGTGAAGATTAGCATGCTGGAGATAACCCTTGCGCGAATCCGGGCCTTGAACTTTAACCTCAAACTTTTGCGAGGTGAGGGTCGAACGGATCTCAGCGACATTTAGAATTTATAACTCACCGACAGTGATACAAAGTTGTTGAAGGTGTCGTACTTATCTTTTCCGGGCGCGCCGGGAAAAGCAAAACCTGTTGCCGGCAACCCTTCGAGCTGGTTATTGGTTACTGTGCGCGTCTTGTAAAACACCGCCATGTATCCCAGGTCGATTCCGAAGTTCTGCCACTTATAACCTACGCCGGCATTGAGAGTTAACAGGTCTGCCCCGGGGATCGCCGGATTCAGAGTTCTACTCGGAATCGGTGTCTCCTCGACCGTCAACCCGCCGCGCAATTCCCAATGCGGGTCGATCTTGTAGGACGTGCCCAACCGTAACGTGCTGGTATTTTTCCAATCCTCTGGCAGCCGGAAACCGGGTAGCGGTAGAGGTGGTGAAAAGCTCGCGCTCAGTTGCTTAAACTCGCTCCAGCGCGCGTGCTCATAGACAAACTCCGCGCTCCAGGCGGAATTAATCTGCCAGGACAGTCCCGCGTTTAATACGGGCGGGAGCGGAATCGGCCTAAGATGCGCGCGTTGTCTGCCGAACGGCGCCAGCACTCCGCCGAGTTTAACATCCGCCGAGTCAAATCGGATATCGGCGCGAGCCCGATAACTAAAACCCAGCTTCAGACTTTCCGTTGGCTTCAACAGCAAACCCAGGTTGTAAGTGAATGCATCGGCCGTATCGGTCACACGAAGGCGGCCCTGTGCCGCAGGAACTGCACATGCGCCGCCACCGGCAAGACAAAGAGACCGCGAAAAGAGCCCGGATGCGTGAACGAAGCTGACGCCGGCGCCGAGCGCAAAAAATTGCGAAGGATGCCATGACAGCGCCGGAGTTACGTAGATCGTTTTGAGCTCAGTGCGTTCCGCCGCAAACCGAGTGAATTCCCGTTCGTAAGTCGTGGCGAGTCCGAACGGGCTATACGTGCCCATCCCGATAGTGAAGTCCGAGTTCGGGATATGGTAATTGGCAAAGAGTGTTGCTAGGAAGTTATCGTCGTGCTTGTTAACGGCGCGTCTACCGCCGTTTTCCACTCCGCTATAAACCCCGGCGTAACTGCCGGTTAGCAAGACATTGTTGCCTGCGACTTCCCCGAGAGCCCCCGGGTTATAGTACACTGCCGACGGATCGTTGACGCCCGCCGTCATGGCATTGCCTAGACTCAACCCTCTTGCAGTTTGGTGCGGAATCATAAATCCACCGGCAAATAGCAGGTTCCAAGCGCCGGCGGAAATTAACAAGAGCAAACCAGCAGGAACCCCTATAAGAATCACTTTTTTGCTCACCTAAGCTCCTCCGATGGAATGAGGATTCCTTTAATTGGCGAAAGACAGGGGGATTTATTGCGATAGTGAATGGCGCCAACGGCCGGCAAGAAACTGTTGGCGCCGGACCGAAACGCCTGTATTGCACGTTCCGGGCCGAGTGATCCGCGCGTTATCAGCGCCCGGGGCATCCCTTTTGCGTTCGGGCAAGCCTCGGTATCCGCCCGCTTGAGCGGACGGATCACATAGGCCGAATGTTCAGGAGCGGGCAAGGCGCCGGTCGTGATCATCGGTAAGAGCCGTTCGAGCTTCAGCGGAGACGAGCCTATGTGCGTTTAGGTCCCGTTCCAACCAAGGCCGGACTGAAGAGTCAGTCTGGAGTTATTGCGCGGACTCCAGTCTGCGAGCATTTGATGGAGTCTAAAGGCGAAATGATGTAAAGTCGGCAGCAATGTCCCTCGCCTCGGTGCCAACTCTATTCACGGCCGTGCTTTCCATTGCTCTCGGCCTATTTGTTCTACGTAGACATAAGTCCTCTCTCCACTGGACGTTTGCATTGTGTTGTTTTCTTACCGGTTATTGGCAGATCTGCTGGTCACTACTCTTCAATGTCAGCGACGAAAAAACGGCGACGTTACTCGCCCGCCTGGGCTACTCGGGAATCACCTTCATCCCGGTTGTTTTTTTCCATTTTATTGTCGAGTTCACGCAGAATGCAGCGATGAGAAACTTTTTGCGGCTGTTTTATCCTCTCGCTGCGGTTTTTTTGGTTCTGGGCTGGGCGGGTCAGCTCTATATCGCGGGAGTTTACCAGTACTCGTGGGGATTCTATCCCAGGGCAGGCGAGCTGCATTGGACTTTCCTGGTCCTTCTCGCGATTATGCTCGTGCTTGGTTCGTGCGGCTTGTTTGCCTACCGACGCGCGGTTTCAGAGCAGCGCCTCAAAGTCAATCAA
>DATACQ010000048.1:0-7215 GCA_036258955.1 Binatia bacterium | reverse complement strand
TCCCTCAACGCTGGCCGCGCAGCCACGCAAGGTGCGGTTCTCGGTCAGCGCCGCTTCCATTGCCGAGGTGCCGTTCAGGATCGCCCATCTCAAGGGGTTTTACCGCGATGAGGGCATCGAAGTGGAAAGCATCTTCATCCGCGGCCAGGTAGGCATGCAGGCGCTGCTCGGTGGCTCCGTTGATTACACATCCGCCTCGGGTTCCACTATCGCGGCGGCGGTACGCGGGATTCCAGTGAAGCTCGTCTTCATAGCTTCTGCCAAACCGCAGTTTGATCTTATTGCGCAACCGCAAATTCATTCGGTCCAGGATCTGAAGGGCAAGAACATCGGCATCTCATCGCGCGGCGGCGCCATCGATCTGCTTTCGCAGTTGATCGTGCAAAAGCACGGGCTCATGCCCAACAAGGACGTGATCAGCCTCATCGTTGGCGGCCAGGAGGATACCGTGCTGGCTCTCAGAACCGGGCGCATCGCCGCGGCCCTGCTCACTCCTCCGCGTCCGCTGATATTACAACGTGAAGGGTTTAATCGTCTGGCGTATTCCGGAGATTACATGCCGACCTATCCCAGCGGCGGCATCGGCGTCACGGATGAAAAAATCAAAACCGCGCCCGCCGATATTCTCGCGTTCGTCAAGGGCAGCGTGCGCGGTTTACAGTTTGCGCGGCAAAAACGCGGCGAAACGATCAAGATTTTGTCTAGTTATTTCAATATTAAAGATCAGGGTCTCGCCGAAGCGTTTTTTGAGCTTTACTTGAGCCGCCTACCGGAGAACGGCTCGGCTGACGAGGCATGGATGAAAGGCGCCCTCGAGTTTACTCAGAAGAGCCTGGGTGACAGCGCTAAGGAAATACCAACGAGCCAGGTTTTTGATTTTAGTTTTGTGAATAGAGCCGTGCGGCGGTAACGGCGCTCGCCCCTGCCGTCTTTCATCTCTTCTTTTCCCCTCCCAGCACAGCTCTGAACATTGGCCGGAGGGGTCTAGACGAGCCTAAGCACAGCCACTCGATTGCGTCATTCCAGCATGGAGTGCCGGAATCCAGGTTCACATGGATGTCTCCGGACGCGTCCCGGGGACCTGGATGCCGGCAGTCTATGCCGGCAGGACGGAGGTGTGCATTTTCATGTTTTGCAGGCGAGCGTAAACGGATGAATCATTTCGTCTCGGCGAGAGCGGGAGCGATGGGCCAAACAGTGAAGCGGCGACTCGCGAAAGCAAACGAATGACGTACACTCCAGCAACAGAGCACGTCCCGGTTCTCATCGTGGGCGCCGGGCCGGTCGGCTTATCACTGGCTATAGAACTCGCATATCGCGGTATCTGTTGTCTTGTCGTCGAGCAGTCCGACGGCACGGTTGATTTTCCCACCACCAATCTCGCCAATACCCGCACGGTCGAACACTTGCGCCGCTGGGGCATCGCTGACCGCATGCGCTACGAATCAGGGTATCCATCCGACTACCCGCGAAACTATCTTTTTGTCACGCGCATGGACGGGTACGAGATAGCGCGCTTCGATCATCCACCAAACGGCGATCCGCAAGCGCGCTCGCCGTACAGCCCGGAAGGACGGCTCTGGATCTCTAAGCCTTATTTCGACCCCGTCCTGCAAGATCATGTTAAGAGTTTGGCGCTGGTCGAAGTGCGTTACGAAACGACTTTCGAATCTTTTCAGCAGAACGATCAGAAGGTTTTCGCCCGCGTCATTGAGAGCAAGAGCGGAAATCGCCGTGAGATCCAAGCGGATTATTTGGTCGGGTGTGACGGAGGCCGCAGCACGATCCGGCGCGCCCTCGGCATCCAGTACGAGGGCGTATTCTCGCAGGGCATGAACGTCGCGGTCCTGTTTCGCGCGCCTTTGTTGACCATGGGCAAACATGGACCCGCCGTGCAATACCAGATCATCAAATCGCAAATCAACGGCGCCATCGCCGCTGTCGACGCCAAGGATCTCTGGAGGCTGAACATCCGCAATGTCAAGCAAGAGCAGTTAGAGTCGCTCAATGCGCCGGAGAAATTGCGCGCGGCTCTGGGCGACAAAATACCATTTGAACTGCTTGCGGTGCGTCCCTGGACCGGCCACTGCGTAGTGGCGGAACGATACCGGCAAGGAAGAGTATTTCTCGCCGGCGATGCCGCACATTTGAATTGGCCGGCGGGCGGCTTCGGCATGAACACGGGAGTCGGTGATGCCGTGGATATCGGCTGGAAACTCGCGGCCATGCTCCAAGGCTGGGGCGGGAAACAACTGCTCGACAGCTATACACTGGAACGCAAGCCCATCGCGATGATCAACGTCAAAGAGGCCGCCGAGATGCGCGCGCATTTCGACAACCAGACCCCGTTCTCGCCTAAAATCGAAGAAGATACTGACGAAGGAAAGCAGGTACGCGAAAAAGCCCGCGCCGCAATCCTGCGTACCCGCGCCAAAGAGTTTCAACACGACTCGGCCGGCATCGAATTGGGCTATCGTTACGAAGATTCGCCCATTTGCGCGTCCGACGGCACACGGGCGCCGGAATTGGATCATGCGCATTATGTGCCTTCCACTTGGCCCGGCGTACGCGCTCCCCATGTGTGGCTTGAGGATGGACGATCAACTCTGGATCTCTTCGGCAGAGGTTTTGTCTTGTTGAATTTCGCAGGAAGCAATGCTGACATGAGGCCGTTCACGGCAGCAGCGATGAAATTGGGGTTACCTTTGGAAGTTCTACCGATAAATGATCCCAACGTTCGCGACAAGTATGAGCGGCGCTTGGTATTGGTTCGTCCGGATGGTCATGTCGCTTGGCGCGGCAATTCTCTTCCAGAAAGGCCCGATGACGTGATCGACCAGGTTCGCGGCGCCCATCGTCCCGCGAACATCGACATCTGAACAAGTCCCCTCACCTGGCCGCCTGCCATCATACTATGGTGGAGAGGCTAATAAGTTTCACCACAGCTTTTCCGATCTTGCACTTCACGGTTCTGGTCCATTAGATTTCTCCACTCCGTCGCCCATTCCGATGCGGGAGGAAGGCAGGGGTGAGGGTCCTTTGGCATTAGAAAATCTCTATGTTGCGTATCCGTTTAAGCAAATTTAAAACTCATCCCTGCAGCGGGTGAGGCGGCGGCGGTCCATTGAACTTCCACGACCAGCTTTGTTAGGATCGGCCGCAGATCGAGCTTACGCGTGGGAGGATTCCCATGAAAAATGGATTCAAAGCGATGGATTCGGACATGCACGTCATGGAACCTCATGATCTCTGGCAAAAATACATCGACCCTAAGTTTTTGGATCGCGCGCCGCTAGGGCTCAAGCGGCACAAACGAGATCTGGGCGTTGAGGTGGAAGGCAAGGTGATGCCGCGGCCGACCCCTAAAGCGATTCCAGAACTGGGGCCATTGCGCGATAAAATTCTCAGTGAACGCTATCCGGAAGAAGAGGCCCGCGGGTTCGATAACGTCGCACAAGTCCGCGCCATGGACAAAGAGGGACTTGACGTGGCTATTCTCTATCCGAGCCGCGGACTTTTCGTCCTCGCCGTGGACGGTTTGGATCCAGATCTCGCCGCTGCCATCGCCACTGCTTACAACAACTGGCTCTATGATTTCTGTCAGGCCGCGCCCGATCGGATGTTCGGCGCGGCCTTGGTTGCGCCGCACGATGTATCCTCCGCCGTCGCCGAGACGCGGCGAGTTGTGAACGAGCTGGGATTCCGCAGCATTTTGATGCGACCCAACCACGTCAACGGGAGGATGTGGAGCGATCGTTACTACAACCCGCTCTGGGAAGAATGCCAGAAGCTTGGCATTCCCGTGGGTTTTCATGAGGCCGGCCGGGTTTTCCTGCCGCAACCCGCGATTTCTGAACTGATACCGAGCTTCACGATGTTCAATACGCTCTCCTTCCCCATGGCGAACATGTTCGCCTGCGCCGATATGATCTATGGCGGCGTCATGGAACGTTTCCCAAAACTGAAAGTCGCATTCCTGGAGGGCAACTGCGCCTGGCTGCCCTGGCTTCTCTGGCGCATGGGCGAGTACGCGGAACTAACCGGCCCAGCCGAGCATCCTGAGATGAAGCTCGAGCCACTGGAATACTTTCAACGCCAGTGCTGGGGTTCAGTGGAATGCGATGAAATCGTGGCGAAGAACCTGCCGGACTTCGGCCTCGAAGATAATATCGTATTCTCCACCGATTACCCACATCTGGACGTGAAATACCCGCATGCAGTGGAAACCTTCTTGAAGCTCCCGTTTAACGACCAAACCACGCGCAAGTATCTTTGGGACAACTGCGCGCGGCTCTATGGTTTTGGCTATTAGTTCGGTTTGACAGTGGCAACGATACGGTTGAGGTTCGCCATGCGTGACCAAAAGCGCAAGTACTGCAGTACCGATACGCAAGTACTGACATAAGGAAAAGAATCCGCTGGCAAAGTTTCAAAATAACGAAACAGCTGAGACGTGGCCACATACCCTGGCGACGAGAGTAGGCGTCACCTTCATACCTTGGAGAATAGTTGCCGGTCTCGTCTTTGTCGCCCTCGTTAGCGGCTTTGGTGTGTGGTGGTGGCACTCCTCAGGGTACGTCTCTACTGACGACGCTCGCATCAAAGCCGACATCCTTGCAATCAGCCCGGAGCTCACCGCTAAACTAACGTCGCTAAGCAAAGAAGAAGGCGACAGGGTGTCTCGCGGCGAAGTGCTCGCCACACTAGACCGTGAGGAGCTGGCGATTCAGTTACAACAAGCTGAAGCGGAAGTGGATCGATTGCGCAGCAAGGCGCAGCAAGCGACGAAAGAGATCGAATTGCACATCGTCAGGCAGAAGGAAGAAGTGGCGAAAGCGGAAGCGGCGCTCCGCGCATCGCGTTATGAGCTCGAGGATGCGCGCGCCTATGCGCGGCAGGTAAAGGAGGACTGGTCGCGCAATCAAAAGCTCTTTGAAAGGGCGCTTGTCGCCGAGCAGGAATTGGACCGGGCTAGAACTAGCCTGCATCAGGCAGAAGCGCGGATGTCCGGCTTGCAGGAAAAAATCAAAGAGGGAGAATCCACCCTCGACATCGCGCGAATCAAGTCACGCGAGACGGACGTCATGGAGGCCGATCTCCGGGCCCGCACCGCCGATATGCGGCGTGCCGAAGCCGTGTTGGCTGATCTGCGGCGCAAACTGCAACTTACTACGATCCGCAGTCCGGTTGCCGGCGTTGTGGTCAAGAAAAATGCCAACCCCGGCGAAATCATTCAGAGCGGTCAAGCGATCTATATGGTAGTTGACGCCAGTCGCTACTGGGTTGAAGCCAATGTGGAAGAAACCGAAATTCGTTTCATACGGCCAGGCAGTCCGGTTACCATCAATGTGGACTCCTACCCTGACCAGCAGTTCGAAGGCAAAGTCATCGAAGTGGGCGGCGCCACGGTCTCGGAGTTTTCTTTGTTCACACCGCAAAAGCTCACAGGGCAGTTCATCAAGTCCACGCAACGGCTTCCGGTCAAGATTTCTGTCGCAAACAACAACGAAGCGCTCAGAGTCGGCATGCTTGCGGTAGTGCGGATCAAGAAGGCGGCCCGCTGAGGCGCGCGCCATGGATGCAAAGTCAAATCCTTCTGAACCTTCCGCCGATTCCCGCAAGTGGTGGATCGCCATCACGCTCTTTCTTGGCACGTTGTCGGTGGGTTTAAGCGTGACTGCGGTTAATATCGCGATTCCCACGATGATGTGGTCCTTCGGCGTTTCTTTGAATCGCATACAGTGGGTCCTGACAGGGTTCATGATCACGCGCACGGTGCTGATTCCTTGCGTCGGTTGGCTCGGGGATCGCATCGGCGATCGCAATGTTTTTATTCTGAGCACAACTTTGTTCACGGCGGGGTCTTTGCTCTGTTCGCTCTCTTGGAATGCGGAATCGCTGATCTTCTTTCGCATCATTCAAGGAATCGGAGCCGGGCCCCTGCTGGGTGTGGCAATGGCCATTATGTTTGAGGCGTTCCCGCGCAATGAGCGAGGCCTGGCCATGGGGCTGTTTATGACGGGATGGTCCTTGGGCCCATTCTTAGGGCCGCTTCTGGGAGGCTATTTGGCCGAACACGTGCATTGGCGCGCCATCTTTTACATCAATCTTCCGACCGGGATCTTGAGCATTATCGCAGGATATTACATTCTCCCGAGGACGAAATCTCACGGCGCGGCGGCGCCTCTCGACGCGCTCGGGCTTAGTACCATGATCGGCGCAGCGGTCGCGCTCCTGCTGGCGTTGAGCATGGGTCAGGAAGAAGGATGGGGAAGCCGATTCATCGTCGGCCTGTTCGTCACAGCCGCCGTATTATTCACGCTGTTCCTAGTGGCAGAAGCCAAGGCGAGCCACCCGTTTTTGGAACTGAGCTATTTTCGCAATTCGAATTTTAGCCTCGCCAATCTGCTAATTTTCCTACGTGTCTTTGCCTTTCGCGGCGCCAGTTTTCTAGTTTCGCTGTTCCTTCAGAAAGCTCTGAACTACAGTCCCACTCAGGCGGGCATTTTTCTTCTTCCCGGCGCGCTCATCACCGGACTCTGGTCCCCACTAGCCGGGAGATTCAGCGATCGGCTTGGACCGCGCATTCCCATCGTATCAGGTTTCGTCATTCTCGTGATCGCGGTCTATGGCATGTCCACCATGACGCTATGGACCACAGTCACTATGATTTTTCTGTTCGTGTGCCTGAAGAGCGTGGGCGAGTCGAGCTTGAATGCGCCGCTCAACACGGTCGCGCTGGGGTCTCTGCCCGAGGGGCGCGCTCGAATGGGCAGCGGGATCATCGGAATGAGTCGTGGATTGGGAGAGGCATTCGGCGTGGGCGTGTTCAGTTTCCTGCTGGAGCGGCACGCTTACCTTAATCTCTATTCCATCCCTCCCCTGCAAGGGGCTGCATTTGTCATGAGCGAGCGCTTCGAGGCGCTCACGCAGATCCGCGGGCTCTTAATTCAGGCAGGGCAATTTGGCGTAGCCGCAGAAGAGCGAGCACAGTCCCTGCTGGCGCATGCTCTCGTCACACAAGCGCTAAGCCGCGCCTATCAGGACCTGTTCTTTTTGATTGCAGTTATTTATGTTGGGCTGATCTCGATTGCGCTTTTTCTCCGCGCTCCGAAGTCGAAAAACTGAGAGTCTCGCGCGTTTATGCACATTGAACCCGGATTCCGCAGTTGAACCTAGCTACTGCGAGACCGAGGGGCGAGCCTGAAGTAGCGA
>DATACQ010000047.1:0-1981 GCA_036258955.1 Binatia bacterium | reverse complement strand
GCCGATTTTGGCCACCGACCGGGTACGCTACGTGGGCGAGCCGGTGGCGGCGGTGGCGGCGGACGACGACGATATCGCCGAAGAAGCTTTGACCTTGATCGACGTCAAATACGAAGAGCTGCCCTACGTAACTGATCCGGTAAAAGCGCTTGAACCGGGCGCCCCCGTATTGCACGAGAATCCGGCGATGTACAAAAATGCGCCGGAGCGCGATATCGAACTGCCGAACGTGCAGTCTTACGGGAAATGGAGCAACGGCGATCTTGAAGCAGGCTTCAGTAATGCCGCGCGGGTTTTTGAAAACACGTTCCGGACCCCGCTAGGCTTCCACGGTTACCTCGAGCCGCACGCGTGCACCGTGCAAGTGCACGACGATGGGCGGGTGGAGATCTGGGCGTCCAACAAAGCGCCCTTTTCGCTGCGCGACCGTTTCGCGCGTGATCTGAACCTCGATGCGACAAAGGTCAAGGTTCACATCCTGCCCGTGGGCGGCGATTTCGGCGGCAAGACCTCAGTCGTGGAAGCGCCTCTCTGTTACTTTTTGGCCCAGCGCGCGCGCAAACCGGTTCGGATGGTGCTGGAGTACACGGAGGAGCTCACGGCAGTGTCTCATCGCCATCCCGCGGTTATCACGTTGCGCACGGGCGTTGATGCGGATGGCAAACTTTGCGCGCTCCAGGCACGGGCGGTTTTTAGCGGGGGCGGATACGCGGCTCTCAAGGCCAATGCGGAAGTGACCGTACAGGGCCCGCGGCGCGTGGCAAGTTATTATAGGATTCCGGCGATTCAGGTGGAGACGCTGTGCGTATACACCAATCAGGTTCCTTGCACCCAAACGCGAACACCCGGTAGCCCGCAGACGACTTTCGCGATGGAGTCTCAGATCGACATCATCGCGCGCGAGCTGGGGATCGACCCCGTGGAGTTTCGCATGAAGAACCTGCTGGAGGCAGGTGATTCGACGCCCTTCGGGCAGAAACTTCAGGGCATCGTGGTCAAGGAAACACTAAAGAAAGCGATTGACGCCTGCGGTTGGAAACGGGCGAAGGCGAAGAACTTCGGCCGCGGTGTTGCAGTCTATGAGCGCCCTTCCGGTGCGGGAAAATCGGGGGCTGCGATCACCATCGAAAGGGACTGCAGTATCACCGTTGATCTCGGTGTTCCCGATGTCGGACCCGGCATTCATACGGTCGTTCAGCAGATCGTCAGCGAAGTGCTCGAGTTGCCACGGGAGCGGGTTAAGATTCGCGTCACTGACACGGACAATTCCCCGTACGACTCCGGTACAGGCGGCAGCAAATCCACTAACAGCGTGGGAAGCGCAGCCTATCAAGCTGTTTCCGAGCTCAAGGGCAAGATTGTGAATCTCGCGGCGACCCGCCTAGGCTGCCAAGCCGAGGAGCTGCAGGAGGTGAAAGGTCGGTTCGTAGCGCCAGGCCGCAAACCGATACCGCTGGCAGAGCTGATGCGGCTCGCACTGGAAGAAAATCACGGCGCGATCACACACCTGAGTGTGTACGAGCCCTCACGCGCGGCGATCACATCGTTCTCGGCGCAGGTGGCGGAGGTCGAGGTCGATCCCGCTACCGGACAGGTGAAGGTGCACAAGCTCACCACTGTTCACGACTCGGGCACGGTGCTGAACCATCTTTCCTATCAGGGGCAAATCGAGGGCGGTGTGATCACCGGTTTAGGGTTCGCGCTGATGGAAGATAGTTCCCTCATCGACGGCAGAATGACGACGACCAACCTGGGAGAATTCAAGATGGCCACGGCGGCCGATGTGCCAAAGCTAACAACCGTGTTGCTGGAAGACGCCGCGGGGCCGATCCCCTTTAGAGGAAAAGCTATAGCGGAAATTCCCAACGTTCCGACCGCCGCTGCCATTGCCAACGCGATTCACGATGCCGTCGGCGTGCGCCTGTACGATTTGCCGCTGACGTCGGAAAAAATCTATGCGGCGTTAAATAGAAAATAACTC
>DATACQ010000046.1:0-1989 GCA_036258955.1 Binatia bacterium | reverse complement strand
TACATACTGCAAACGTTCTACGATGACGTGATACAGATGGATACAGGAAGTGGGTTCCCGTTTTTATTGACGCGAACGCAATTCCCTGAGACTTCAGCACCTTTTCTCTTAGAAAATTTAATTGCGCTCGGCATTTTCCTTGCTCTTCAGAGTCTGAGCAAAGTGCGCCTTGGTTGAATGTTACGTTTCGGGTTCGCAGCCAGTAGCGTTATCAAACGGAAACGGCGCAAGCGATCCATCAAAAGGAGTGTATCTCATGCCCGCCTCTCTCGACCATGTTCGTCCCGACACCCCAATGGGCGCAAATTTAATTGCCGACGGCGCCACTTTCCGCGTCTGGGCGCCAAACGCACGTTCAGTGCACGTGATCGGCGATTTTAACGAGCGGCGTCGCAACGATGCGAGCCTTTTGACTCGCGATGCTCACGGTCACTGGCGCGGGTTTATTCCCGGAGTGCGCGATCGCCAGAGGTACATGTTTTATATAGTAGGAGCCGGCAGCGAAGGGCCTAAACGCGATCCTTACGCGCGTGAGCTGCAAACTCCGTTTCCTAGCGACTGCATCGTTCGCAAAACCGATTTTCCATGGCACGAGAGCGGCTACGTGACGCCTAAATTTCACGATTTTATGATTTACCAGCTCCACGTAGGAACCTTCTTCACGCCAAATCTTCCGCGGAGGGCGGGCACTTTCCTGGATGTCGCGCGTAAAATTCCACACCTTGCGGAACTCGGGCTTACTGCGCTCCAATTGATGCCGATCCAGGAGTTCCAAACCCAGTTCAGTCTGGGTTACAACGGCACCGACTACTTTTCGCCTGAAATGGATTTCGCGGTGGAAGACGGAGACCTCAACCCCTACGCGCTGGAGGTAAACAAACTCCTGGATGCCAAGGGTTTAAAGCGTTACCGAGTCGAAGATTTGCATGGCGAGATGAATCAGCTAAAGGCGCTGGTGGATCTCTGCCATCTCTACGGGCTCGCAGTCATCCTGGATGTCGTCTACAACCATGCGGGCGGAGAGTTCGGCGACGAAAGCCTGCACTTCTTCGACCGCCAATCGGGTCAGGGCGATAACCGCAATTCTCTTTACTTTACGGACAAGGGGCGCGCGGGTGGCTTGGTGTTTGATTTTGGTAAGCCCGAGGTTCGCGATTTCCTGATCCAGAACGCGAAGTTTTTTCTCGATGAGTATCGAGTCGATGGTTTTCGCTACGATCAAGTGAGTGTCATCGACCATGACGGGGCGCCCCATGGCTGGCGCTTTTGCCAGGACCTTACTTCAACCCTGCGACATCACAGGCCGAGCGCGCTTGATAAGGCAGAATATTGGAACGTCAATCCCTATGTCGTGAAGTTGCCCCCAGAGGGGGCGGGCTTCGACACCAGTTTGACAGACGGGCTACGCATTGCGGTGCGCAATGTTATAGGAAATGCGAGCGCGCCGGACGAGCGCCCCCTCGATATGACTGGTCTTGCGCGGAGCCTCTGGCCGGAGGGGTTCTACGACCACTCGCAATTCGTTCAAGGACCGGAAAATCATGACATCGTTTACAACGGCCGAGAACAGCGGATTGCTCGGCTCGGCGATCCAGGCAATCCACGCTCATGGTTCGGTCGAAGCCGGGCCCGCGTCGGTACTGGAATTTGCCTGACGGCACCCGGCATTCCAATGTTGTTCATGGGGCAAGAATTTCTTGAGGACAAACAGTGGTCGGACAATTTCGAGGGTCATCAAAATCTGCTGCTGCATTGGGCTGGACTAGATTCAGGCGATAAGCAGATGATCGATCATGTGCGCTTTACGAGAGAGCTGATCCAGCTGCGCTGGCGCTATCCCGGCCTGCGCGGCCAAGGTTTCCGCGTCGTCCATGTACATGATCAAAATCGCGTGCTTGCCTTTCATCGCTGGGTGGAAGGCGAAGGCCACGACGTCATCGTCGTGGTACATCTTGCGCCGTCCAATCGCTTCGGTTACCGCATCGGCTT
>DATACQ010000045.1:0-8477 GCA_036258955.1 Binatia bacterium | reverse complement strand
CCCAGCGTGGTCGCCGGGTTGATTGATAAACCCGTGATAGCCGTTCCGACCAGCGTGGGCTACGGTGCCAGCTTCCAGGGCATTGCCGCGCTGTTGGGCATGCTGAATTCATGCGCGGCGGGAGTGACGGTGGTCAACATTGATAATGGTTTCGGTGCAGGGTTTGCGGCAGGGCTAATAAACCGGGTATAAGGGCGGCGTGCAAAAGTTGGCGCGGAGAGTTCCGGATCGTTGCAAAATCTTTGAAAGTTATCTTTTATGACGGATCCGTTGATAGGCCGAAGGCGAGGCTTTCACCCACAAGCCATAGGACGCGCTGCATGGTATGCCTTCCCATCGTCGTTGCACAGTAAAAGCCGGCCATTTGCTTGCGTTCAACAGCGTTAGAGATTCAGGAACGTCTGAGGCAGTCGTTGATGGAAAAGGAAAAGAACTACCGAATCATTGCCCGGCAATCGGAATTGGCTGTGCGGGTCGTCGGAACATCTCAAACCAATTTATTCGTGAACGCGGCATTTGCGCTGTTTGATGTCATCACAGACACAGGTAGCATCGAAGCGAAGGAGCGCATGCAATTGGAAGTGGAGGGGAGTGACCGTGACGACCTGCTGGTTAATTGGTTGCGAGAGTTACTCTATCTATACCAGGGCAGCGCCTACCTGCTGAAGGATTTCACCGTCCAGGAAATCAGGGACACGTTAGTCAAAGCGGAAGTGAGCGGTGAAAAACTGGATCCGGACCGCCACGAAATCAAACAAGAAATTGCCGCGGTGGCTTATGACCAAAGCCACATGCAAAAGACCGGCGACCAATGGATCGCCCAGGTCATCCTCGAAGTATAAATTTTATGGCGCAAGTGATCGACGAAGAGTTCGGCGGCACCGCGTTGATCGCCGATCCCATCCATCGTTATATTCAGTTTACCGTTCCTGAAAGCAAAGGCGAGATAACCGAAAAAGCGTTGATCGATTCGCCCTGGGTGCAGAGGCTTCGATATATCTACCAACTACAGAGCGCCCGCTGGGTATTCCCGTCGGCGGAACATAGCCGGTTTCAGCATTCCCTAGGGGCCATGCACCTCGCTGGTCAATTTGCCAAACATCTCTATCCTTCGCTCAACCGAGTGCTTGGCTCCGACTGTCCTTCGGCGCCGTTCATCGAAGAGTATATGCGGGTGACGGGGTTGCTCCACGACATTGGCCACGGTCCCTTCGGCCACTTTTTCGATGACAACTTTCTGCATCACTACGATGTGACTCACGAAGATCTGAGCCAAACCATCATCCAGAAATATCTCGGAGAGATCATTTCTCAACTGCGTCGGAGCCCGAGCGGCCGTTTCGCCGCCGGCGAGCAACTAAGCCCCGAAGACGTGGCGTTTCCGATTAAAAAAACCGGCGAGGAAGATACCCGCAAGCCGCGCTGGGCAAGGTTTCTACAGCCACTCACCAACGGCATCTTCACCTTCGACAACCTTGATTACGTCTCCCGCGATTCCTACATGTGTGGTGTTGCCGTGGGACCGATCGACCGCGAACGGCTCATGCACTACACGTTCTTTACCCCAAAAGGTTTGACGTTGCATAAAGCCGGCAACAGCGCGCTGACCATGTTTCTCAACGCGCGGCTCTACCTCTATACAAATGTTTACTATCACCGCACCACTCGTGCCATTGACCTCCATTTGCGCGATATATTTCCAGCCACGATGAAGGCCCTTTTTCCAGGCAACCCTCTAGAGCATATGGATGATTACCTGTACTTGACCGACTGGTCACTGCTCCAGGAGGTTTCGCGCTGGGGTCGCATTTCCGGCGAGCTGGAAGAGCTGGGAAAAGAATGGGAAACAGTTCTGCATCGGGAAGTAAAATGGAAGATGGCTTATGATCGAACCCTCGCGTTAAACGAACTCCGGTACGGCGTATCGCTTATCCAAGATACCGATTGGGAAAAGCGCATCCGCGCCGGCTTGCCGCCGGAGCTCCGTAACTTGGTGTTTCGCATCGACATCGCTACGCAGGACCCGCGGCCGGAGAACCCATTTGCGATGGGTAAGAAACAAATCTACATCTTTGAACCCTCTAGTGGCGACATCGCCAAGGAGTCGCTGGCCGAGCTATTTGAATTCATTCCATCAAAGATCGTACAGTTCCGCGTCTTTGCGCTTGACCACGAGCACGATCAGCTCCTTGCCGATTTGGCTGAAAATAGTTTGAGAGCACAGTCACCCGCGCCCAAGACGAGTGTTTAAATCTTCGTCCGATCTACGAGGTCTTGCTCGGTGCAGCCGATAGACGCTCCGGCGCGCGGTCCTACGGGCGTGACCGGTGGCAATAGAATAACTCTCGCTTCAACCCGGATTCCGCAGTTGGTCTTAATGCGGACGCGAGGAGCAAACCTTGTAGCGAAACCAATAGATTCTGCTTCTGATCGGACGTCGTTCAGCGGTGCTTGTGCCCTGTCAAAACTTTTAACCAGCGGCAGCGAAAAGGGCGAAAATGACTTTGAAGCTGCATGCTTGGGTACCTTCACTGCTTCAGGCTCACCTCTCGTTTTCCCGGTAGCTAGGTTCAACTGCGGAATCCGGGTTTAACCGGTCGTGCTGCGCCAAATAGGCTTGCGACCTGTCCGCGGCGCCTAGTTTTTACCCGCCCGGCGTTATGTTACAACGATTGCTGAGATCCGGAGAGGGTCCATCGGTGATCACAACGATGAAGGCAACGATTGCAGCAGTGTTTGACGAAAGCATCCGCGTCAAACGGGCGTTTCTTGATGAGAACCTTGATACACTGGTAAACGTCGTTGACGCGCTGGTTGCCATGTTCAGGCGTGGCAACAAGCTCCTGATCTTCGGCAACGGCGGCAGCGCTGCAGATGCCCAGCATATCGCGGCCGAATTTACCAATCGCTTCATGATCGAGCGTCCCCCGCTCGCTGCTCTGGCGCTTACCACCGATACATCGGCGCTGACGAGCATCGCCAACGACTTCGATTATTCGCAGGTCTTTTCAAAGCAAGTACAAGCTTTGGGCAAGTCCGGCGACATGGCTTTAGCTATTTCAACCAGTGGCAATTCGAGCAACATTATCAACGCGCTCGCTGTTTGTAGTGACCTGCACATCGAAAGCATCGGTTTGACCGGCGGCGACGGCGGCAAAATTGCCGACAAAGTGGATTTCCTGTTGCGAGCTTCCGCGGGAAGGACCAGCGCGCGCATTCAAGAAACCCATATCCTGGTCGGCCACGTGATTTGCGAGATGGTCGATCAGAAACTGTTTGCGAGCTAAGTTTCGGCCCGGCACGATGCTCCCTCAGGACCCGCCTGCGCTTGCCGGTTCTTTAATTTTGGCGACCATCAGTTGACCATGCGGGTAGACGTGCTGATTTTTGGCGGTGGGGCATCCGGGTTGTGGTGCTTGGACCGGTTTCGCCGCGCCGGTTATCATGCGCTTCTTTTGGAAGCAAAAGCATTGGGAGCCGGGCAAACGATTCAGGCGCAAGGCATCATTCATGGTGGAGGCAAATACGCTTTGCGCGGCGTGCGCGACTTTGCCGCGGTGCGTGCTACCAGCAAGATGCCGAGCCGATGGCGCATGAGCCTAAACGGCACCACGGAGCCTTCGCTTGCCGGCACGGAGGTGCTCTCTGACTCGTGTCATCTCTGGCTGCCGCGCGGTTCCCTGCTAGCCAAAGCACAGTCCTGGGGCTTGATGTCGGTTATTGCCCATGCGGGATTGCTCGCAAACCCGCCAATCAAAGTGGATAAGCCCTGCTGGCCTGCGATTCTACGTGATGCCGCCCTCGCGGTTTACGCGCTCAAAGAGGATGTCATCTCCACCGGCTCATTCTTGCAAACTTTGGCAGCGATCCATGACGGTTATATCTACTTGTATGACGCTGCGCGGAGCAGGTTCAAAGGGGACGCTTTCGAGCTCGAGGATGTGAGAATTGATGCCCGCGCTACTGTGCTCACGGCAGGGGCGGGCAATGCCGCGCTGCTGCAGCGCGCCGGCATTCGTGATGAAATCATGCAGTGTAGGCCTTTAAAGATGGTGCTGCTGCGCGGCGCCCTCCCGTCGTTCTTCGGTCATTGCGTGGTCGGCGGCAAGACCCGGTTGACGATTACTACGCCTGTTGCCGGTATCTGGCAGATAGGAGGAGAAATTGCCGAACGTCTGGCGCACGAAGATGATTTGAAAATGGCAAGGCAGTCGGCACTACAGGAGATACGCCGATGGATACCGGGGCTGGATCTATCCGCGACAGAAATCGCTCTATACGCCGCCGAGCGAGCTGAAGCTCGTACATCGGACCTACGGCGGCCCAGCGGGGTGCATGCGCGCTACGTTACGCCCAAGCTCGTTGCCGCCTGGCCGACGAAACTGTGTCTCACGCCGGTGCTGGCCGACGAAGTGTTCGCTCTGGTGAGCGCCCAGTTAAAAGCACCCGCCGTTTCGAAGCATGAAGAACCGCCGCCATGGCCAAAGCCAGCGCTGGCACGCTATCCCTGGGAGGAGATCGAATGGTTCAGCGCCGCTTAGGCAGCACGGGGCTGGCGGTGAGCCCCATTGGGTTAGGCACTACCAAGCTCGGCAGAAACACAGATGTAAAGTATCCCGCGCCGTTCGAGCTGCCATCGGACAAGCAAGTGGAGGAACTGTTGCGAACCGCGCTCGATCTCGGAGTCAATCTCCTCGATACCGCACCCGCTTACGGCGAGAGCGAGCGCAGATTGGGCCGATTCATCGCTGGCGAGAGAAACCGCTGGGTGCTCTCCACGAAATGTGGCGAAGACTATCGGAGCGGAAAGTCCAGTTATGACTTCTCCACCGCCGCGCTTAACCGATCGGTCGATGAGAGCCTGAGGCGCCTGCAAACCGAGTACCTTGACGTTCTGCTGCTTCATTCAGATGGTCGAGATTTGGAGATCCTGCAACAGAGCGACGCGGTTGAAACGTTGCGCCGCATGAAAGCCGGTGGCAAAGCGCGCGCTGTCGGCATTTCGGTCAAAACCGCCGAAGGCATTGCGGCAGCACTGCCAGTGCTCGACGTAGTGATGGCGCCATTCAGCGAACGCGATCCCGCCTTAAAAACACCCCTGGCCATGGCACACGGCCACGGCCTCGGCACGCTCGCGATCAAAGGGCTGTTTAGCGGGCACCTCGAACCGTCCGCGGCCATTGAATTCGTATTGCGCCAACCCTTCATCGATTCACTTATTCTTGGCACCATTAATGTGGCGCATTTGCGCGAGGCCGCCGCACTGGCCGGAACACTGCCCGCCCGTCCCTTTTCTTGACCCATGCAGCCGATGATCATCACCCTGATCTCCGATTTCGGTTATAAGGATTCATTTGTCGGGATCATGAAGGGCGTGATCGCCGGGATCAATCCCCAAGCGCACATCATTGATCTTAGTCATGGGATCGCGCCGCAGGATGTTAGGGGGGCCGCATTGCTTCTACGGCACTCCATCGAGTACTTTCCACGGGGTACTGTTCACGTGGTTGTCGTCGATCCTGGCGTGGGCAGCGCGCGCCGGGCGATCCTCGTCGAGAGTGCCGGCTATTTTTTGGTTGGCCCCGATAACGGCGTGTTGAGCTTAGCTTATAAGGATAACGCAGAGCTGCGCGTTACCCACCTGAGCAATACCGTTTATCATCGTCCGACCTTGAGCCACACCTTTCACGGCCGGGATGTCTTCGCGCCGGTGGCTGCGCACCTTTCCCTCGGCGCCGACCCTGCATCCTTCGGCAACGCCGTTGATGATTTCTCACGGCTGGTCTTGCCGTCGGTCACGGTGAGACCAAACGCGATCGAAGGCGAGATCGTTTACATCGATGGGTTCGGCAATCTCTTCACGAACATCGGCGCGCAGGAACTACAACGGTTCGCGTATGACAAAATCGCATTTACTGTTCGCGGCGTTGTCATCCAAGGGCTGGCAACCCATTACGCCGCCGCCGAGCGAGGCGGTCTCGTCGCGCTGATTAATAGTTGGGGAATACTGGAGATCGCCCTCAATCAAGGAAACGCGCAACAGCGATGCGCCGCCCGCATCGGTGACAAAATAGAAGCGCGCGTGCCTTAAACTTGTTGGAGGACACCGGAATGAGCGAGCGGTTAAGCTGGGATAGATACTTCATGACTATCACGCGACAGGTGGCGGAGCGTTCCACCTGCGCTCGTGCCAAGGTAGGCGCCGTCATCGTTCGCGACAAGAACATCCTCGCCACCGGCTATAACGGCGCGCCGGCAGGGATGCCCCATTGTACGGACGTCGGCTGCTTGATTTACGAATCGAAGACTCCCAACGGAGATACCGAACAGAACTGTTTTCGCACCATCCATGCTGAAATGAACGCCATTGCTCAAGCGGCAAAAAACGGGTCGAACATCAAGGACGCGGCGATCTATATTACGCACACGCCGTGTATTCATTGTCTGAAAGTTTTGGTGAATACCGGCATCAAAGACATCTACTATGAAAAGGCTTACAAGCTGCACACTCTGGAAGAGCTGCTGAGTTACACGCAGGTACGGCTGCACAAGGTTGACGTGCCGGAGAAATAAAAAAGGCGGGAAGAATCCCGCCTTTTTTGGAGCCAAGCTGTTGCTAAATCTTGCCCTGAAGCAAAATAGCAATAACGAAGCCGTAGAGAGCTAATGCTTCGAGCAGAGCCAACGTCAGGACCAACGGCAGAAACAGCCGATCGGCGGCATTGGGGTTACGCCCGATGCTCTCCATCGCGGCCGCTCCGACCCGCCCCTGTCCGAGCGCGGCACCGAAAGCCGCGATCGCAACCGCGACGCCTGCGGAGATCGCAATGGCAACTTGCGCCTGCGCATCCGGACCCGTTGCCGCAGCTTCAGCCGCCAGAGCGAGCCCGGTAGTCACCACGCTGACAGCGAGCGCACTGAGAGCGGCGAATACCTTTTTCATCTCCTCTCCTTTCCAGCGACTTTTTGGCCAACCTTTCCTCTGTCCTCATCCTCTACCGCGGCCGGTCGCTTAGTGGTGTGATGGCTGCGCTTCCCTGCCATGCTCTTCGTCGTGGCCGTGGCTGACCGCCAGGGCAACGTAGATCATACTGAGAAGCGTGAAAACAAAAGCCTGAATGACGGAAACCAGAGTTCCCATCATGTAAAAGGCGACGGGGACGACTAGTTTCGTAAGCGAGATGAAGGCCTCGATGACTTGATGATCGCCCATCATGTTGCCGAAAAGACGTAGGGAGAGAGAAACCGGCCTGAAGCCATGTGAGAAGGCTTCCAGAATAAAAAAGAACATCACCGAAATCAGCAGCACCGGTAAAAGCGCCACTTTCCCGATGATGCTCTTCCCCGGCAAACTCGTCATTGGGCCGAAGAAGTGCTTCAAGTAATCGGTTCCCTGTTCCCGCGCGCCAATGACGTTGTAGCCGATGAAAGATACCAGAGCGAGACCCAATGTCGTGTTTAGATTGCCCGTAGGCGGTGCGAATCCGGGCAAAAGCCCCATTAGGTTGCTGAGCAGAATAAAAAAGAAAAAAGTCGCAAAAAAGGGAACATACTTGCGCCCCTGCTTGCCTATAATAGCATCGCTCTGGCTCACGACGAGCTGCAAGCCTAGCTCCGCGATGTTGCGTGCGTTGAGCCCTGCAGCCGGCACAACCGGATCGGGCGCGGCTGCGAGAGCGGCGCGCGCCTTCAAGGCAAGCAGCAGCAGCAGTAGGGCGCCGATCATGGCAAAGAACGTATGTTCGCTGATCAGATGTTGTAGTCCCTCGGGCAGCAGTGCATACCAGGTAAAAGGATGATGCATTGTTCAAGTCCTCAGGTTCGTATGGCTTCTCATCGCCTCGATGACAATGGCACAGAGCAACGTGGAGAAACCGGCGGCAAACGAGATCGCATCCATGCGGAAATTGAAAAACAACAGCGAAAGCAAACCCAAGAAGAGCAGCAGCTTGATGGCCAAAAGAGCGACTCCGGCCTTGACCTTACCGTTCCCCGCAAGCGGCGTCAGGATCCATGCCACGCCGTAACAGAGTAGCAGAAAGTTCACGCCCATGAAGAGCCCGCCGAAAAGCGTCGAGCCGGGCTCGATCAAATGAGCCGGCCCTAAGCTACCAAGCAGCGCCAACAGTAGGACCGCGTGCCACAGCTCAATCCGCCAAATCATTCTATTTGCCGTTGGTGGCATCGTTTTTACGCGTAAAGAAGCGCACCCAGTAAAGCAGCCTTATAAACGCCCCGACAAACGCAATCGCCGTAAGACTGAGAAGTAGCCATGGGGACGTCTGAAAGTACTGATCCAAAAAATAGCCGATCGCCAGGCCACCTATAATGGTCCCCGGTAACTCGAACGCGACCCCTAAGTATAATCCAGCTTTACGGAGAAAGAGCGACTGCCGATCTCGCTGGCGATTGGAGCGGCCACCAACGGTCCCCACTCGGCTAGCTTCTAGCATGAAGCACGGGGCCAATCAACGGAC
>DATACQ010000044.1:0-1780 GCA_036258955.1 Binatia bacterium | reverse complement strand
ACTGAATGGAACGATTACTGCGGGGGGAACCCAGCAATCGTTGCGGAAACTACTGCCCTTGGCGCTGGCTTTGGGAATTTTTGCCGGATCTTGCATTGTCCGGCTGCTCCCCCCGGCCTCTGGAGGCGGGCTGCCGCTCCGATGAATCGCTCTTATTTTCTAAGCGCTGCTGTCTTTCCTGCCGGCGTTCGGCGCGGCGGGCTTCACGCTGATCTTTAGCGGCCTCGGCGCGTTCCTGTTGCAACTGCCGGCGCTCACGAGCGAGTCTCGCCCGCTCTTCTTCGACTTCCTCCTCCTGGCGCTCAAGCCGGCGCCGCCGGCGTTCCCACTCGGCGCGCTCGTGATCATCGTCGTACCTTCGATACCGATAACGGGGATCGTAATCATAATAGGAGTAGCCGGGATGGCCATAGCGATCGTAGTAGTCGTAGCGCGATCTGGAGTAGCGATAATTGTCGTCCCAATAACTTCCTGTAGCGCAGGCGGACAGGAGCAAAGCGATCGGCAGCAGAAACAGGTAGGGAGCTGTCTTGTAGAGAGTCACAAGTCGTGCCTCCTACTTCTAATATAGCCAATGATGCGCGATTCACAAGATGGTCGCGGACCGCGTAAACGACCGCGTTGCTGACGGCGAACGGTCGCTTCTTCCCGAGATTCGCGTTGAGTATCAACCAGTAAAGAGCGGGCGAAGGTAAGCGCAAAGCGATCCTACCGCGTTACTCTTCCGCGTACTGTTCTTTTAGTTTCGCCACCACAGTCGGATCCGCCAGCGTAGTTGTATCGCCCAACGCGCGCCCGTCGGCGATATCGCGCAGTAACCGCCGCATAATCTTACCGCTGCGGGTCTTGGGCAACTCCGCCGCGAAAAGGATTTCATCGGGTCTGGCGATGGGTCCGATCTTCTTCGCCACATGCGCCTTAAGTTCGTCAACTAGCGAAGTCACTCCGTCGATGCCCATCTTGAGCGACACGAACGCGCAG
The DNA here is from genome assembly GCA_036258955.1 of Binatia bacterium. GTDB lineage: Bacteria > Desulfobacterota > Binatia > UBA9968 > UBA9968 > DATACQ01. Next base: position 799 of record DATACQ010000044.1, on the reverse strand, counting down.
ATCCCTTGCCCTTTGATTTCATGGGCCTTGCCTATGACAGCTGCTTCAGCGACGGCCGAGTGATCCACGAGGGCGCTCTCCACTTCCATGGTGCTGATGCGGTGCCCGGCAACGTTCATGACGTCATCGACTCGTCCAAGCAGCCAGAAATATCCATCCTTGTCGCGTTTACAGCCGTCGCCGGCAAAATATTTCCCTGGAAAACGACTCCAATATGTCTGGACAAAGCGATCTGGGTCGCCCCAGATTGTGCGCATCATCGCCGGCCACGGCTTTGTAAGCACGAGATAACCGCCGCCGCCTTTGGGCACCGACTTGCCGTTTTCATCCACGACGTCGGCTTCTATGCCGGGAAAGGGCAACGTCGCGGAACCCGGTTTCAGCTTGGTGATTCCCGGCAGCGGCGTAATCAGCGGATGACCCGTTTCCGTCTGCCACCAAGTATCCATTACTGGGCAGCGCCCGCGGCCGATGTATTTGTGGTACCAGACCCATGCTTCGGGGTTGATCGGCTCACCGACCGTGCCTAGGAGGCGGAGAGTTTTTAGATCATGCTTCTGCGGATGCTCAATACCCCAGCGCATGAAAGTACGGATAGCCGTGGGCGCCGTGTGAAAGATGGTCACCCCATATTTTTCAACGATCCGCCACAAGCGATCTCTGTCCGGCCAGTCAGGGGTACCCTCGTACATTACCTGAGTCACACCGTTAGCCATCGGGCCGTAAACGATATGCGTATGCCCGGTCACCCACCCGATATCCGCGGCGCACCAGAACACGTCATCCTCTTTGAAGTCGA
>DATACQ010000043.1:0-2387 GCA_036258955.1 Binatia bacterium | reverse complement strand
TTCGTTATGTATTCGTCCGGAATCGGATCGGGTTTCAGCTTGCGGATACTCGAACGTCGCCGAATGATGTCGTATAACAGCTCATAGTCTCGCGCAGGTTGTTCATTCATGAGGCCCTCCAGGAAAATGTCGTCTGATTGTCGCGCATATCGTTTCGAGCGAAGCGAAATCCTTCTTCGCTCTTATACGTGCGATCGCATGGTGCTTCAAAACGCGGCAATGGCGCCGAACTCTGTTGAGTCAGAAACCGTCGACGTCATGCTGAGCAAAGCGAAGCATCTCGGATTGCACGCTTCAATTAAGTCGAGATTCTTCGGCTGCGCCTCAGAGTGACATCACGACCAGATCTTGAGTCAGAACAGTATGCACCCGAGTCGCCATAATGATGCAACCGTCGAAACCAACCCGCGTAGCGCCTACGCTGCGTCGAACTATCAGGCGGTCACTTCAATCACTAGATGGCCGAACTCATTCACTTCCATGGTATCCCCTGGATACACTAGGATGGTCGCGCCAATTTCCTCGATCACTGCCGGACCTTGCAGATGATCGCCGGGTTTGAAGCCGCTGCGCAAAAAAATCGGCGTGTCCACCGGCGCGGCCGTGAAAATCACCGCGCGAGAGCCGCGCTGTCCGCGTTCGCCTTCTCGATATGGAATCCTGAGCGCCAGGCGGCTATCGTTTATGCCGAGAGCTGACAATCGCAAGTTGACCATCATCACCGGCTCGCTGGGAGCCGAATGACCATAATGGGCCTGATGCAGCTCGTCGAAGCGGCCCCTGATGCCGTCGAAATCGACGAGAGCGCGCAAGTCTTCACTGATCGGTACCGCTAACGTGTACTCCTGCCCGCGATAGCGCATATCAAAATAGCGGCGCAGTAGCATTTGTTCGGGCCTGCTGCCCTCTTCAGACAAGGTCTCGATCGCGGCTGCTTCCAACACGGCGAAAGCATCCGCGATCTCCGCCCCCGAAGTATCCGCAAGCTCGCGCACAAACGTCCGCACATAGTCGTGTTTGAGATCCGCCGCCAACATCCCGAAGGCGGAGAAATGCGCGGGCATCGGCGGGACGATGATGCGCGGCACTGACAGTTCCCGAGCGATGGCGCCGGCGTGCAATCCTCCTCCGCCGCCGCTGGGGATGAGCACGCACTCGCGCGGGTCATAGCCTTTCTCGACGGAGACGGCGCGCACGGCAAGCGACATGTTGTAATTCGCAATCGTGAGGATACCCAGGGCTGCTTCTTCTAGCGACATCTGCAGTGGTTTGCCGATCTTATGGAAAATCGCCCGCTCCGCATTTTCGCGCTGCAAGCGAATGCCGCTGCCGAGGAAGTATTGCGGATCGATACGGCCCACGATCAAATTGGCGTCCGTGACGGTAGGCTCGCTTCCGCCCCGGCCGTAGCAAGCCGGGCCGGGAGCGGCGCCGGCACTCTGCGGGCCGACTTTCAATCCGCCGGCGTTGTCGATCCAGGCGATACTCCCGCCTCCGTTGCCGATTTCAACGATATCGACGACGGGCAACATCATCGGCTGGCCAGTCACATACCCACCAACATAATAACTGCTGGTCACTTCAGGTTGAAAGTCTTTTATCAGACTCGATTTGGCGGTCGTGCCGCCCATATCGAAAGAAATAACACGGCGGCAATTGAGCGATTCACCAAGCCGAGCCGCCGCAATGACGCCGGCGACGGGCCCTGACTCCATCATTGTCACAGCCATTTTTCTCGCAGTTTCGGCCGACATCAATCCGCCATTGGATTGCATGACACGAAAAGTCCCGCAAAAGCCGGATTTCCGAAGCATCACCTCCAACGACGCGAGATAGCGGTTGACCAGCGGCCCCACGTAGGCGTTGAGCGCGGTCGTCGAGGTGCGTTCGTATTCGCGAAATTCGCGCAACAACTCGTGAGACAGCGAGACATAGGCGGCCGGAAATTGCTCAGCTAGCAGTTCACCGAGCCGTTTTTCGTGCGCCGGATTCGCGTAGGAGTGCAGCAAACAGACGGCGATACTTTCCACCTCCGCCCTTTTGAGCTCGGCAATAGCGCTCGCGGCGGATGCCTCATCGAGCGGCGTCAGCACTTCGCCGGTGGCGTAAAGCCGCTCGTCCACTTCCAAACGCAGGTTGCGCGGCACCAGTGGCACCGGGCGCTTGAAAAAAAGGTTGTACCCTTCCGGGCGGTTGCCGCGGCCGATTTCGTAGACGTCACGAAACCCTTTGGTCGTGATCAAACCCGTCTTCGCACCCTTGCGCTCCAACACGGCGTTGATGGCGACAGTAGAACCGTGCACGAAGAAGCTTGCGCTGGCGACGTCGATGTTCGCATCTTTTACGCAATCTTCGATGCCGCGCGCGAGATCGCCTGGAGTTGTTAA
>DATACQ010000042.1:0-5319 GCA_036258955.1 Binatia bacterium | reverse complement strand
AAGGAAGCTGATCGGCGTAGGGGCTTAGCAGGGTGCAAAAAAAACGCATATATGCTTACGCGGTCCGACACGCCGTAGAGTTATCTGAAAATCATGCTGGTGAAACTAACGGCGGAGCCGGTCTCGGGCGTGAACGCTTGGCTATACTTCAGATGCTCGCCGGTCGTATCACCGAGCAAGTGGATCAGCGAATAGAGAGGAGAGAAGCCGCAGATCTTTCGCTTGTCCTGGTCTTTAGCGACCTCGTGAAAAAACCCCGGCGCGTCGAGCGCGGCAAGTCGCTCGATCAACCTGTGATCTTCGCTTTCCACCCAGTTGAGAAGATTCTCGGTGACGGGCTCCCGGTCGCCGAATTCCCTGCCTACGTGCGCCAAGTCGACTCCGGCAACGAAACAGACACGGCGCGGTTCCTTCTCTGCCATATCGCGCAGGACGTTTAAGAATCTCTGCACGGCGAGATCGCGCTCGGGCAAAGTTTGCCGCATGATGTTCGAGTGGAAGGAAGACACCAGAATCGGCACAATCTTAAACGGCCGTTCGGGCTCTCGCGAAAGCGACGCCCGCAATTGCGCCGCGTACTTTAAAAGAACCACTTGGAATTCCAGCGAGTGCTCGCCGCGGTGCAGGTATTCATCGGCAAACAAATCGTCACCGCAGGCGCGATGCAGCCGCAGGACGAACTCCTTGTCTGTCTCGACCAGGCCCAAAGGCGTCTCGAAGTCCTTGGAAGTCAATATGAACGGATGCTGCCCGCTGCAATGGGACGTGCCGAGAAGAATGAACAGATCAGCACCTGCGCTTTCCGCTAGACTCTTATATGCCCATGCATACGCGGGCCCACCGCGATGGAAATCGATATGCGGAGCGACGATCGCTTTCGGCGGCGGCAAACCTGACTGGGCGTTTGGTTGGCCGGGACCGTTGGACGCGCAAAAAAAACCGTCAATCTGGAGCTTCAGTTCGTTGGGATCGGCCTTGTAGCCACCGCCGACGTGCGCAGCGCTACGCGAGGGGCGGCGGCGAAACTCATCCACTAAGGCATCTCGATAACCAGCAAAGCGATGGCTATCGAGATAGTAATTGCCGTCGAGCGTATCGATAAATTCTTTGAGTTCGTTGCTAAGCAACACTTGGCCGAATTGTTTGCTGAACGCTTCTTGGATGTCGAGCAACGAATGCTGCCCATCCAAGTGGGACAGTATGAAGTATCCAACAGGTGAGAAACCCAAAGGACGGGCAAAGTTGAGCGGATCTTTGAGCAGTATCAGAGTTTTGCCGTCCTGTTCGACAGGCACGGCTTCAACCAGCCTTAGACGCGGGTAGTCCATCAGAGAAATTAGTTGATCTACCAGAGGCTTCGTTATGCCTAGAGGTACGGGGTACTGGAGTGGCGGAGTACTGGAGGGATGGAGTCCGGATCCACACCACTGCTCCAATACTCCGTTACTCCAACACTCCAGCTGTGTTACACGATCCCGAGTTTTTGTTTGGCTTCTTCGCTGATCATGCTCGGGTTCCAAGGCGGGTCCCACACCAGATCCACCGTGGCGTCCTCCACCCCCTCGAGAGCCTTGATCTTTTCCACTGCGTCAGCGGCGATCATTGTGCCCATCCCGCACCCGGGCGCAGTAAGGGTCATCTTGACTGCTACTTTGTCATCGTTGACCTCGACGTCATACACCAGGCCCAAATCAACGATGTTAACGGGAATTTCCGGATCGTAGCAATCCTGCAGAGCTTCGTAGATTTGTTCTTTGGTGACCATAGAACTCCCTTACGTAAACGATAGTGAAATCTTCCGCGGCTTGCGCAAATTTCCCGATCCTAAGTTGCCGATTGACGAACAAACGACATCGTCGCGAAGCACGCGCAGGATTCAAATAAATTACACGCTTCAACTTCGCGCTGTCGCTTCTGTGGTAAAGGTCCTGTTCTCGTTGGTTGCGACTTGCCGCACTTATCAACTGGATACGATTTTAAGCCCCTGCGCGCGGCGCGCCCGTTCGGAGGCGATGGACAACTGTCCTGCCAGTCTCGCAGCAATATCCAAAAAGCTCTTGCTAACCAACGAGTTTGGCTCTTGAACCAGGATCGGCACTCCCTTGTCCCCACCTTCGCGCAAGGCCGGGGTAATCGGGATTTCTCCCAAATAGGGAATCTCAAACCGCTCCGCGGCGCGGGCCGCGCCGCCGCGCGAGAAGATCTCGTGGCTCTTGCCACACCCATCACAGATAAAGAAGCTCATGTTTTCGACAATGCCGACAATGGGAATATTGACTTTGTCGAACATCGACTTCGCCCGAACGACGTCGGCGAGCGCCACCTCTTGCGGCGTCGCCACCAGGAGCGCGCCGCTGACCTTGAGTTGCTGTGAGAAAGTAATCTGCACGTCGCCCGTGCCGGGCGGCATATCGACTACGAGGTAATCGAGATCACCCCAATGTACATCGGCCATGAGTTGATGTAGCGCCTTCCCGAGCATGGGCCCGCGCCAGATCACCGCTTGGTCCGCTTCGAGAAAAAATCCGATCGACATCACCGGCACGCCGTGCGCGAGAACCGGGGCGATTTTCTGGACGCCGCCGACCTCGACTTTCTTCGGCTCACTTTTCACCCCCATAAGTATGGGCACCGAAGGCCCGTAGATGTCTGCGTCGAGAAGCCCCGCGGTCGCTCCGTGGCGAGTCAGCGCCACCGCCAGATTAGCGGCCACTGTGGATTTTCCCACTCCGCCTTTGCCTGCGGCCACGAGAACAACGTTTTTCACCGTGGGCAGCAAATCAGTCTGTCCCGCCCCGGCTTTGCTGCCTCGCACCTGCGCCCCAAAAGCAATTTCCAGAGCATTGATGCCGGGAACTGCCGCAAGCGCCTTCTTACAGTCGGTCTCAATGGTCTCACGCAACGGGCAGGCGGGCGTAGTCAATTCCACCGTAAAACTCACCTTGCCGTTTTTCACGGCAAGATCTTTGACCATACCGAGACTGACGATATCCCGATGGAGTTCGGGATCCTGAACAGTACGGAGCGCTGCTAAAATTCTTTCTTGATCGATCGTTTCCACGGAGTTCCTTTCATAAGAAACTCTTACTTATAAGGTCTATGATGTCAACCGGCGCCGGAGCACAAAATTTCGCATGCGGCAAGAGTCCTCTGGAGCGATTCCGGTAATGCGCAAGGCTGCACGAGCCATTTTAATGCGAAACTAAGACGGTTTAGTTTGATGGTCGCGCAAACTTCTGCGGCGCCTGCAGCCGTTCGACCGACGCGTTTCGAAGGCGAAGAAACTATGATGCCGCAATTTAACCGCTTGGCGCGCGAGTAAGCTTCTACCCCTCTCCCGATGTGTTCTTTACGCTTGATCATCCGAAAAAACCAAAGAGGACTGCAGCCGTTGCTTGTCCCTTTGTACCGTTTTTGAGCCTTTCTGCTTCTCTTTGAGCACGTGCTTTGTGGTCGGAGGAATACAAAATACGTTGCTGCTCGCACTGACTGATGTTAAAATCGCGTCCACTATTTTCAGACACTGTTCTCAGTCAATATAGGAGGCGTCGTGAAACGAGTACTCATGGGTTTTTGTGCTGTCATTCTGTTAGCGACCAGTGCAGGCTGTTCCGGCGGAGCGCTGACCACGCGAGAGAAAGGCGCGGGGATTGGCGCTGTCGGCGGCGCTGCCGCCGGCGGGCTTATTGGAGCGGCGGTAGGCTCTCCGGGCGTCGGAGCCGCTGTCGGCGGCGCGTTGGGTCTGGGGGCCGGAGCCTTGGTCGGTGACCAACTGCAGGGCCAGGATAATAGGCAGGCCGATCAGCAGCGTCAGATCAATAGCAATCAGGCCGAGCTGGATCGCCAACGCCGGGAGCTCGAGCGCCTGAAAAGGCAGAACGAGTACTAACCTTCGAGGGCGAGCTGGCCCCGGATCATTCACGAGATTTCGTCCGAGGAAACAACTCCCTCTGATGGCGGCCAGGCTTAAGTCTTGAGTCTAGAGTCTAGGGTTTGAAACCAACCCGAAACTCATTCGATGTTCCGCTCTCTTCGAGGCTTGCTCCGTCGGACTGAACACTGTGTCGCAAAGTTTTCCGCCCACAAAATAATGCGGGGCTAGATGTCGCGCGGGCCGATGCAATGTGCCTACCCGATCGTCTAAGAAGAGCGAACGAACGGGTCACGACCAGAGTATAGAGGGCTGGTCCAATCTGTTGGGAGATCTTCGAAATGTCCATGGTAAAAATTTGGCGGCGTGCGGGCGCAGTTTTCTTTTCTGTTATCCTAATCAGCGGCTGTTCCGGTGGGGCGCTTACCACGCGTGAAAAGGGCGCGGGCATCGGAGCGCTCGGGGGCGCTGCGGCAGGCGGAATCATTGGAGCGGCGGTAGGCAGGCCAGGTGTCGGCGCAGCAGTTGGCGGCGCCTTAGGTCTGGGAACAGGAGCCTTGATCGGCGATCAATTGCAAGGACAGGAAAACAAGCAAGACGAACAGCAGAAAGCCATCGATCAGCAGCGCGTTGAGATGGAGAAAAACCGCGCGCTCATTGAAGAATTGAAAAAGCGCAACATCGAAGCACAGGAAACCAGCCGCGGTGTCATGGTCAACCTGCCCAGCGTTAATTTTGAATTCGACAGCGCGGACTTGACCCGCGAGGGCCGCAGCCGGGTGGATCAAATCGCCAGCATCATCAAGCGCGAGGCGCCGAACCGCCGCATCACCGTTGAAGGCCATGCCAGTCGAGAGAGCGCCGCGGCTGAAGCCTATAACCAGCGCCTTTCGGAGCGCAGAGCCGGCGCGGTTGCCGGTGAACTGGAAAGAAGCGGCATAGACCAAGGCAACATCACCTCCCGCGGGCTCGGTACCCGCTCGCCCGTCGCTTCCAACGACAGCGAAACTGGACGCCAACAGAACCGCCGGGTGGAAGTGATTATTGAGAACTAGCCGAGTCGAACTTCGGTTCGGTGCCCGCTAACAAACGCTGGATATTGCTGCGGTGGCGCCAGATGATCATCACAGTAATAAAGCAGCCCATCGCAACTATCTCCGGCGGATGAGCGAAAAGCCAGAGAATCAGCGGCGCGGCCAAGGCCGCGATCAGTGACCCCAACGAAACCATCCGGCTAGGCGCCACGGTCGCGACAAAAATCCCGACTAATAGTAGAGTCGCACCCGGTGCCAAGGCGAGAAAAACCCCCAGCGCAGTGGCGACGCCCTTTCCGCCCTGAAATCGTAGAAAAACTGGATACGGGTGACCCAAGAAAACCGCCGTGCCAACCGCGGCCACGCACCACAAACTAACCCCTAAGTGCAACGCCACGAATACCGCTAACCAAC
>DATACQ010000041.1:0-2560 GCA_036258955.1 Binatia bacterium | reverse complement strand
CGCCGAACGTGCTAGCGCGGGCGGATCGAGTGATCAAGTAATCGCTTCGCGTGCTACGTTCTGGGGCTTTTTGTCGTCGCGCAACGCGATGAAACTGCAATGCCTCAGGTGACCGTCAGGCGTCCACTCCCTGAACTGGATCTGCGCAACGATCTCAGGCTTTATCCACCGGCAGTTTTTCATCTCGTCCGCTGTCAAAGCCCACCATGTGCGGCGCTTCTCCGGTAGATTGGAGAATGGGCACTCCTCAACCTCCAAAGCCCGGAGCCGTCGGTAAACCTCTCGACGAACATGAGGGACGAAACCGTTTCTGACTTTTGCCACAAACCTTAGCTTGCCGTGCTCGTAGCAACCGACGATCAGAGCATCGAGTGGATCGCCAGATGTATAGCCGCCGACTACGAACTCCTGGCAGTGAATCACCTTGTATTTGACCCATGTGCTCGTTCGCTTGCCTGGCACGTAGCACGAGCCTTTTCGTTTGGCGATGATCCCCTCAAGTTGCAGTTCTTTCGCGGCGCGGATGAGATCCGCAGGCTTTGCGTCGAACGTTCGGGAGAATAGGACCGGATAACCGACTTTCTCTAAAACCTGTTCTAGCAATGCTCGCCGAGCCTCCAACGGGACGTGGAGCAGGCTTCGACCGCGATACATCGGCATGTCGAACGCGTAATATTGCAGGTGCGGCTTCGGCCGTTGGTGTTGGAGTAGGTTAAATGATGCCCGGCCGTTCTCATCGATTGCGACGACTTCGCCGTCTATGAGCGTGTGAGATGGTAGCTTCTCGCACGCGCGGGCAACCTCAGGGAAACGCGTCGTGAAGAGCGTGCCGCGACGGGACCAGAGCGTTACGCCGCCGTTCTTGCCGGCTAGGCAACGATAGCCGTCGAGCTTAGCCTCATAGGCCCATTCGGGACCGGCCGGGAGTTCCCGGACCTCGGTTATTTGCATGGGCTCGATAAAATGGGACTTGGCTGGCGGGAGGGCTAATAATTCCTTTGTTGTCATACCAGGTGCAGAAATCAGACTAACGGGCGGAAAGCAGCGCCGCAAGTGGCGCCTTACCCGTGCCCACGAGAGATCCGCACCGTATGTCAGAGTGACGAGTTGCTTTGCCTTCATTTAAATCGTGATACAGGGGCTCTGCCGGATGATTGTGGATGTGTGTCGAACTTCAAGCGTAGTTCGCCGCCAGTGCGGCATTGAGATGGCTTTCCGCCGTGGTCAAGGTGTTAGCGAAGCCAAGTACGCGGCGATCGATGACATATCTTCAACGGAAAGTTTGGCTACGCTCTCTTTCATAAGCGGCGCTGCCATGCCGGCGCGTGCGCCGTTTTGGATGTCATAGAGTTGGCGCACGACATACTTGGATGAGCGGCCCGCGATCGGCGGTATGCCTCCAAGACCTTTCAGATCCGGTCCATGGCAGATTGCGCATTGGAGTGTCTTCCCCGCAGCGGAGGCCTTCCACAATGGACCCCGCTATTCTGGCGTTCTCGCCGCTGCGGGGTTCGCAGCGCTCATCCTTCTCGAGCGAACTCGCCCGGTGAGCCTAGTGCCAGACTTAGCCATGACGCTAAAACGACCTCGTCTGTATATATCCCGCATTCGGCAGTGAACCTGGCTACTGCGAGAGCGAGGGGCGAGCCTGAAGTAGCCGGAGCACACTCAAGATGCAGTTTTCAAAGTCATTTTCGTTCTTTTCGCTGCCGACTTTAAAAGCTGCGGCAGGGCACGAAGCACCGCTGGTCAACGTCGGTCAGAGGCAGAATCCATTGGCTTCGCTACGAAAGGTTTGCTCCTCGTCTCCGCATCAACACGAACTGCGGAATCCGGGTATATTTTACCCGTCATCCATAGATGATAACTCCCACAATCACGCCGACATCCAGAACGATCCAGCCAATGCATGGCAAATAGATGTTCTTGTCGTTTTTCCGTATTCCGAACCAGAACCAGAGGATGGCAGAAAGCAGATAAGCGCTCCACGTGAATATAGAGACTCCGGCCGCTTGGTGCCCAATCCATATGGTCAGCACCTGTGGAATCGTCATCAGCAGGGTGAAAATAGACATGCCTCCCAACACGCGACGCAGTCCTGCCTCCGGCCTAGAAGTGTGAACTTCGGAACTCGTTGGATTTGGGTGCATAGTCGTCCTCCGGGCGAGCCTTGCGCAGCGTAAATAATCTGCGGCTGTGTTCGTCGATGCTCAACTGCACGAGCGGAAAGCTGGAATCCCGTTACACGTACCTGAGCACGGACCTTGGGCCGTGATCGATCCCCACGCGCTATCGAGTTTAACGGGCCTGTGCGCGAGCAATTCTTGTATGCTAGCCGCGAGCTTCGGCTCGCCGGGCGCGGGGTGTTGCGCTGCGAAGAGCTCGCGCGAAGTCATGTCGCCTCATAATGTTTATGGTGCTTGAGATGGCGCCAGTCGCCGGGTCCAATCTACCAGGTTCTGAAGGAGTTGCCGGATGAGCTTTTTCGTTGTCTCATCGGTCAGGTTTCCCTCCGCATCAAACCGCTCCGCGGCATTGCTGATCATCACCTCCGGCTGAT
>DATACQ010000040.1:0-5355 GCA_036258955.1 Binatia bacterium | reverse complement strand
GGTCCAGGTCTGCGCTTTTGCGCGAACATCACGCGCTAACGCGTAAAAGAATTCTTAGAATTCTAGTGACTGCATGTTGATTGACTTCGCTGACCTTTAGACGACGCCTTGAACGGCCCATGCTCTTGCAGTCATCGAAATTGATCCATCAGCAGCAGGAATCAGACGAGCCTTCAGCGCATCACGTATTCGATTGCGCATTTCCTCGTTCAGAGATGCAAGGTAAGTTGGAGCGGCGCCCTGTTTGCCCAAAAACGGCATCCAATAGTCATCGAAGTCGCGGAACACCATGGGTATTTCGATGGACTTAACCGAGATCGACGTCAGCCCGGAAGCTCGGAACAATGCCTCCAGCGGTTCAGGCCGGCATAAGGGAAATCGCTGTCCCTGGTCGAGAGTGGAATCTGCCGGATTCAGTTCAACGGCCACGTCCCAAAAAAGCCGCATCATCTGCATGCCAGAAGCGTAATCCCAGACGTAGGCAGCGACCTTGCCGCCAGGCCGGGTCACCCGAGCCATTTCTTTCGCCATGCTGTTGGCGTTGGAGACGAAGTTCAGCACAAGACCAGACACTGTTACATCGCATGATGCGCTCGGCCACGGTAGAGTCGTAGCATCGCCCACTTCGAATCGGACTCGCCGGTCAGCGATTCGGCGCCGCGCCTCGGCGATGAAACCTTCTGATTGGTCGATTGCCACGATCGCTATTGGATCAAATCCGGCGAGGATAGCACCAGCCAGAGCACCGGTTCCGCAGCCGACATCGCCCCAAACTTGACCTGGAGAAACTTTAAGCCATGCAAGAAACTCTTTCCCGACTTTGCGGCTCCAGCGGCCGCTATATTGCTCGTACCCCTCTCCCGATTCCCAGATCTCCTTCGGCTTGTTGGTCATGAATCCTCCGGACATTCCAAGTAACCATCTGCGGCAGCCGTATGCATCGCCTCACTGTTCGCGTTCTGTAAGCGGCGAGCGCCTTGTCCAACTGTGCTTGCCGGGGGCACGATTATGAGTTCGGCGGGATGTTCTTGTTCATGCAAAACAGATTGTCGGGATCCCATTTAGATTTGATTTCGGCCAGCTTTTGGTAGTTGTTACCGTAAGCAGCGCGGATACGCTCGTCGCCCTCTTCTTCGGTTAGAAAGTTCACATAAGTGCCACCGGTGGAGAAGCTGCGCATATCCCGCCATGCAGCGCGTGCCCACTCAACGTTCGTGTTGTCGTCTTCAGCCTTCTCCCATGAAGCTGCGATATTGAGGACCCAGGCCGAGTCGCGATTGCCGGCAGCGGAGTGATCCTCGGCCATGCGGTTAAGTTGCCCGTCCACCGGAAAGAGCAAGATCGCTGAGTGCGGCGAGCGGATCTTTTGGGCATGCCGCATCACTTGACCGAGTAGCTCAGGCTGAAGTCTCGGCAAATATTCAGACTTCCAGTAATAACGCCGGCCCTTCGGTTGGGTAGCGTCCAACAGGTTTTGTTGTGACACATAGGGGCGCCGCTGAATGATGTCTCCGACCGGAGAGCCGAAGGATTTGATCGGCTCCACCAGTTTTTCACCTTTACTCACCTCACCGGTGTGGCAGACGAAAAGAGCGACAATAGGTTTGCCGTGAATGTCTTTAGAGAGCCACGGCGCCGGCGGAGCGATGCGGAGAGCCGCTACACATACCAGCTCCGGTGGAGCCTCTTCCATGAGCTTGCGGAGCATCTCGAGGATCTCGCCGGCGGCTTTGGCCGGCCATGCGATCCCGCCGGCTACGACCTCCGGACCCACAGGATAAACTTTGTACTCGAACGTCGTCACCACCCCGAAGTTGCCGCCGCCTCCTCGTAATGCCCAGAACAGGTCACTGTTTTCTGCTTCGGTAGCTCGCACAACCCTGCCGTTCGCGGTGACCACTTCGAGCGAGGCAAGGTTATCGCTCGTCCAGCCAAACCGGCGCGTGAGATAGCCGAATCCGCCGCCTAGCGTGAGGCCGGCAATGCCTGTGTTCGATATAAATCCGAGCACCGCAGCGAGGCCGTGGACTTGAGTTTCGCGGTCCACGTCTCCCAAAAGACAGCCGGCTTGCGCGAGCGCCGTGCGTTTGGACGCATCGACCCAGACGCCGCGCATCCGCGACATATCCAGTACCAGTCCTCCTTCGCACACGGCAAGCCCGGCAATATTGTGACCACCGCCTTTGACGGAAAAGATTAGAGCGTGCTCGCGCGCGAAGTTTACGGACGCTACAACGTCTGCAACACCGGAACAGCGCGCGATAAGCGCTGGCCGGCGATCGATCATCGCATTCCAGATGGAGCGCGCATCATCATAACCATTATCACCCGACAGGATCAGCTCACCGCGCAGGCTCTCCTTCAGTTTCCGGAGGGCATCTTCTGGCAGCGTGATTTGCCGATTCGCTCGGGTTCTAACTTGAAGCTCTGACATATCTGGCTCCTTTCGGTTGCATCAAGCTTAATGCGCGCGGTATTAACCTTTAAAAGGCCGTCGAGTTAACTTCGTACACGCGTACGGCATAATCGAAACCTTTGGGTGTGACTTCGCCCAAATCCGAGACCGGCAATTCTTTCTCTCTCCATTGATCCAGCACCACCTGATCGATCAGGATCCGCCCTGGTTCCGCGTGCGCGCAAAGCCGCGCAGCGAGCTGGACCGCCTTGCCAAAAAGATCACCATGTTCCTCAATAGGTTCTCCGGCAGCCAGACCGATGCGTAAATAGAGCGGCGCTTCCGCGCTTTCCTTGTTGTACACAGTAAACGCTTTCTGAATATCAATAGCGCAGGCGACCGCATCGTGAACGGCGGCAAAGGACGCCATAATGCCGTCGCCTGTGTGCTTGACCTCACGCCCGCGGTGAGTATTAAGCGCATTGCGCGTCAGTGCATTATTGACGTGAAGCAGATGTAGAGCCTTGGCGTCTCCATGGAGTGTCGTCATCAATGTCGAATCTTTCAGATCCGTAAACATGATAACGCGGAAACCAGAGTCAATTAGTGGCTCCTGTGGCTTTCCGGGTGAGTTAGCCTCGGGCGGAGGATCCTTGATTCTGCCCAAAAACGCGTCCACGACCGCGGGATCCACTTCAAGAATCTCATTGGGCACCGAGCCATGAGCTTCGTCATGCGCTCGTTCGATGGTCTCTCGATTCGGTGACTCGATAAGACAAAAGGCGGTGCAGCGCATCTCGTCGAACCAGTAGGTTAGGAATTTCACCTGATACTTATCTTGTAGTGCCAGATCCTTCTGATGCGCATCCGCCACGGCATGTCGAGTCGCCCCTTCGATGTAATGGCGATCCATGTAAACGGGCATAGTTTGCTATCCTCCTAAGATCAATTGCTTCCGGCTAGGGCGAATGCCGAACGTGCTTTCTTCAAGATTGCGGGAAATAGGCGCTCGGTGATGAGGTCTCGAAGCGTCGTAACGGAAACAAAACAGCGCCCAAGCGCAAGCCCCCGACGGTAGACTCTGGTCTGAATGTGATGCCGGAGAATCCTTCAAATCCTTCCGGTCGGCCGCAAAGGACAGGCAACCTTCTTACATTTTGCGAGGCTTGGTACGAGCGGACAAATATCACAGTGAGAAGGGCTGTCAACCAGCTCTTGTGTTTTCCCGAAGCTAAGCGCGACGCGCGCTCAAGCTATTGTGGTGGCTTCGAGTTTGTGTTTGACGGACCCGCCGTGCTTCAGTAGCGTTTTCGGATGACGGAGCAAAACCGAGACCCCGCTTCTAAGCGCCACCAGCAAGATGCCGCGCGGCGTTGGCGGGCGCTCGCATATCTTTCGCTCGCTGAATTGCTCGCGCTCTCACTCTGGTTTAGTGCCACTGCCGTGCTTCCGGCGCTCTCGCGCGAGTGGCAGCTCAGCGACAACAGCCAGGCGTGGCTCACGATTGCAGTCCAGCTAGGCTTTATCAGCGGAACATTTTTCAGCGCGGTTACCAACCTGCCGGATATCTACTCGCCGCGAATGCTCATGGCGCTCAGCGCCGGCGCTGGTGCGGTGGCAAACGGTGCGCTCGCTCTGTGGATTGACAGTTTGGCGCCGGCGCTGGCATTGCGTTTTATCACCGGCATTTGCATGGCAGGCGTCTATCCGCCGGCCATGAAGATTATGGCAACCTGGTTTCGCGGTGGTCGTGGTGTGGCCATGGGCATCCTGATCGGCGCTCATACTGTGGGTTCGGCAAGTCCGCATCTGATTCGTGGGGCCACCGATCTCCGGTGGCGCGAAACGCTGCTTATAGCGTCGCTGCTTGCCGTGCTAAGTTGCGCGATGACATGGCTGTTGGTCAGAGATGGTCCGCACCGTTTTCCAGCCGCGCGCTTTGATATTCGCATGGCGGGCGCCATTTTCCGCGAGCGCGGCTTACGGCTCACTTGTTTTGGTTATTTCGGACATATGTGGGAGTTGTATCCGATGTGGGCATGGATCGGAGTTTTTCTTGCCGACAGCATTCAAACACGAGGCGCGAATGCATACTTCGGCATGGATCCAAGTGTTGCAACATTTCTTGTTATCGCAAGTGGCGGCCTCGGCTGCTACATCGGCGGAGTGGTCTCAGATCGCTGGGGGCGGACAACTCTCACGATGGCCGCCATGGGTTTAAGCGGTCTCTGCGCTGCTCTAATCGGCTTCACATTCGGTGGGCCTCCCGGTCTTACCCTCGCGCTCGCTCTTTTGTGGGGTATGACTATCATCGCCGATTCGGCTCAATTCTCCACCGCCGTGACTGAACTCTCCCAGCCGGCTTATGTGGGCACAGCGCTGACAATTCAAACTTGCGTGGGGTTCGCTCTCACAATGGTGTCGATCTGGATAATCCCTGTGGTTGCGGGCCGGGTAGGCTGGGGTTGGGCATTCGCTGTACTGGCTGTGGGACCCTTTCTCGGGGTCGTCGCTATGAGCCGTCTCCGCGCTCTGCCGGACTCGCTTAAGTTAGCGTCCGGCCGCCGATAGTTTCCGAGTTTCGCTGAGAATCAAGGCGAAACGAGGTGCCCGAGAGAGAGTTTACAAACTTCATCCTGTTATTCTGAAAGTAAAAGACGTGCAGTGAAGAATCTCGGCCGAGATCCTTCGCGTTGCTAGACTGTGTGAAAACACTTCGGAGCCCTTCGACATGCTCAGGGCGAACGTACAAGTACCTGAACTTGCTGATACGTTCTCCGTTCGTGGGGAGGCAATAACAGGGGCTAAACGTAACAACTTCCACCATACCAATAGGATGCAACCGGAGAGTTCAGCCTTGAATGAAAAAGGTATGGCTCAAGAAGATCAAGATGCCGCATGCTACTAGCGCTATGCCGACAGGGGCGCTGAGTTTCCGACCCCATGGCATGTTTTTCTCG
>DATACQ010000039.1:0-7301 GCA_036258955.1 Binatia bacterium | reverse complement strand
GATCGTGGCAGCGCTGGTGACGCTGATCCTGGGTCTCTACTTCGCAAATTTTCTTGAAAGCGTAGTTCGTACTTCTTGCGCCAATGCGGGGTTGCGCCAGGCTGATGCCATTGGCCGCTCAGCGTATATAGGCACGGCGATATTTGTCATCGCCGGCATTTTCGAAATTCTCGATATCGCCTCCGAGATCGTCATCTGGGCCTTCATCTTGGTGTTTGGCGCTATTTGTTTGGCGCTTGCCTTGGCGTTCGGGCTCGGCGGCAGGGATGTTGCTGGACGTTATCTGGAGAAGTGGCTGGAAGAAAGGAAGCTCGAATAGCTGACCTCCACGATCGAATCTCATGAATCACGACAAATGTCGAGTTGCCTGCCGCTAACCGACCCAGTAACGACGAATCTGCAAACTCAGCACCTACAACTCTCTCAGGTATTATCATAAGTCTGCCGGGTTAGCGCCTTGACTCGTCAGGGCTGATCGGATAGATTCCGAGCAAAATAAAGTCAATAAAATAGCCTAAGGGAGAAAGGTTTTTGAAAGCCCCCCTTAGGCTATTTTTGCGCGTGAGGAGATTATGGCACAGTACAAAGACATCAAGGTTCCGGCGAGCGGCGCAAAAATTTCGATGGGGGCTAACGGCAAGCTTCAAGTCCCCGACAATCCAGTCATTCCCTTCATCGAAGGCGACGGCACGGGGCGTGATATCTGGCGCGCATCGGTACGCGTTTTTGACGCGGCGGTTCAGAAAGCCTACAGCGGCAAGAAGAAGATTCACTGGATGGAAGTCTATGCCGGTGAAAAATCCTTCAAGCAGTTCAATAGCTGGCTCCACGACGAAACAGTGCCCGCTTTCACGGAGTATCTCGTCGGCATCAAAGGACCGCTCACGACGCCTATCGGTGGTGGTTTCCGCTCGCTGAATGTCGCGCTCCGCAAGCTTCTGGATCTTTACGTTTGCCTCCGGCCGGTACGCTATTTCAATGGCGTTCCGTCCCCCCTCAAGCATCCTGAGCATTGTGACATGGTGGTTTTTCGTGAGAACACCGAAGACATCTACACCGGTATCGAGTTCATCCATGGCACTGAAGAGAGCCGCAAATTCAAAGCCTTGCTCAAAGAAACCTTTCCGCAGGAATACTCCAAGATTCGCTTCCCTGAAACCGCCGGAATCGCCCTCAAGCCGGTCTCCGTCGAGGGGACTGAGCGCCTAGTTCGCGCTGCCATCAAATGGGCGCTGGCCAACAAACGGCGCAATGTAAATTTTGTCCATAAAGGCAACATCATGAAGTATACCGAGGGCGCGTTCGCCGAGTGGGGTTACGCGCTCGGCAAGCGCGAATTTCGCAACGATGTAGTGACCGAGCGTGAGAGCTGGATTTTAGGCAACAAAGAAGCCAATCCCGGAATTAGCGTCGAAGACAACGCCAAGGCCATTGATCCTGGGTTTGACATGATGTCGCCAACCCAGCAAAGCGACATCAAAAAGGAAGTGGAAGAGGCGCTCAAGCTGTGGCCCACGCATGGCGACGGCAAGTGGAAAACCAAGCTGATGCTGAAGGACTCCATCGCCGATGTCACTCTGCAGTTCGTTCTCATTCGGCCCAAGGACTATGACGTCATCGCCACTATGAATTTGAATGGCGATTATCTTTCCGACGCGCTAGCAGCGCAGGTGGGCGGCATCGGCATCGCCCCGGGAGCCAATATTAACTACGACAGTGGCCATGCAGTCTTCGAGGCGACCCATGGCACCGCGCCGAAATATGCCGATCTCGACAAGGTCAATCCGGGTTCGGTGATCCTCTCCGGCGAAATGATGCTGCGCTATATGGGCTGGACTGAGGCCGCCGATCTGATCATTAAAGGCATTGAAGGGGCGGTTAATAATAAAACCGTTACCTACGATTTCGAGCGCCTAATGCCTGGAGCAAAGTTGGTGAGCTGCTCCGGCTTCGGGGATGAAATCATCAAGAATATGTAGTTGCCGACAGCATCAGTTGTCAGCATCTGGGTTGAAGCGCTTGCGCCGAGGCTGCTGAGGCCGAACCGCTGTGGGGCGTAGCATGATGTGCCCTTTTGAAAACGAATAAGTTCGTTCGTTAGATGATCGTTTGGGGAATAATATGGCACGCAAGAAAATAGCTTTAATCGGCGCCGGCAATATCGGCGGTTCCATGGCGCATCTGTGTTTATTGAAGGAGCTCGGCGACGTGGTGCTCTTCGACGTGATCGAAGGTTTGCCGCAGGGCAAAGCGCTCGACCTTTCTCATGCGGGACCGGTCGAGGGCTTTGACGGCAACGTCACCGGCACGAACAAGTATGAAGACATTCGAGGGGCAGACGTTTGCATTGTGACGGCGGGGGTTGCCCGCAAGCCGGGAATGAGCCGTGACGATTTGCTCGGCACCAATGCCAAGATTCTCAATTCCGTTGCGGATGGGATCAAGAAGCACGCGCCTGATGCGTTTGTTATCGTCGTTACTAACCCGCTCGATGCGATGGTCACTCTCATGCAGCGGGCAACCGGTTTTCCCAAGAACAGGGTCGTCGGCCAGTCCGGTATTCTAGACTCGTCTCGTTATCGTTGGTTTATTGCGAAGGAGCTCAATGTCTCGGTGAAAAGCGTGCAGGCGATGGTTTTGGGCGGCCATGGAGATGACATGGTGCCCGTGCGCAGTTCCTGCATTGTCGGAGGTGTGTCCGCCGAAAAGTTGATCCCGGCGAAGCGGCTTGATGAGATCGAAGCCCGGGTACGCAACGCGGGGGGTGAAGTTGTCGCCCTCTTGAAGACCGGGTCTGCCTATTTCTCGCCGGCATCGGCCGCCATTCAGATGACCGAAGCGTATCTCTTTGACAAGAAAGAAATCCTGCCTTGCGCGGCGCTGTTGGAGGGCGAGTACGGGGTCAACGGTTATTACTTTTGTGTCCCTGTGCAGATAGGCGCCGGCGGTGTGGAAAAGATCATTGATATCCAATTAAGTGCCGCTGACAAAAAGGCGTTTGATGAGTCCCTCAATCATGTCAAAGAGATCGTGCAAGCGATGGACCGCGTGGTGGGCGCGGCATAGCCGATTTGCTTCGGCAGAAGGTGAGACCCTAAGGCTGATTGATTAGCCTTAGGGTCTCCCTTAGTGATGCCTTGATTCAATGAACATCCACGAATTCCAGGCGAAGGAGCTCCTCAGCCGCTATGCTGTGCCGGTTCCGAAAGGAAAAATAGCGCTCACGCCCGCTGAAGCTAAGCGGGCGGCGCTGGAGCTGGGCGGCCGCTGCGTTGTCAAGGCGCAGATCCACGCCGGCGGGCGTGGCAAAGCCGGGGGCGTGAAGCTCGCGGCGAATCCGGACGAAGCCGAAGCAAAGGCGCGGGAGATGCTCGGGAAAAAACTCGTAACGCACCAGACTGGCCCCGAGGGCCGGAAGGTGCGCCGGGTGCTGATCGAGGAGACCGTCAATATAGAGCGCGAGCTTTATCTCGGCATGGTTCTCGACCGCGCGTACTCGCGAGTCGCCGTGATCTGCTCGACAGAGGGCGGCGTTGAGATTGAAGAAGTCGCCGCCCAGCATCCGGAAAAAATTCTCAAGGAGCTGGTCGATCCGGTGATCGGGTTGCAGCCGTTTCAATGCCGGAGGTTGGCGTACGAGCTGGACCTACCGGCGCAATATGTTGACAAGCTTGCGGCCATGATGCAGGCGCTGTACCGAGCTTACGACGAATACGATTGCTCAATCGCTGAAATCAATCCGCTGATCGTTACTAGAGAAGGCGCGGTAATGGCGCTCGACGCGAAAATGAATTTTGACGCCAATGCTTTGTTTCGCCATAGAGACCTTCTTGCCTTGCGCGACCTGGACGAGGAGGATCCCCGGGAAGTGGAGGCGAGCCGCTATGACCTCTCGTACATTTCCCTGGATGGAAACATCGCCTGCATGGTTAACGGCGCCGGATTGGCCATGGCAACGATGGACATTGTTAAGCAGTACGGCGGTGAGCCGGCGAACTTTCTCGACGTTGGCGGCGGCGCGGATAAGGCAAAGGTCGCGAACGCTTTCAAGATCTTGGTCGCAGACGAGCGGGTGCGTGGTGTGCTCATCAACATCTTCGGCGGCATCATGCGCTGCGATGTATTGGCGGAAGGTGTCGTTGAAGCTGCCCGCGACTTGCAAATCCGTGTTCCCTTGGTCGTGCGGATGCAGGGCACTAACGTCGAGGAGGGTGAACGCATCCTTGCCAGTTCTGGTCTGGCAGTGATCTCGGCCGAGACTATGGCCGAAGCGGCAGAAAAGATCGTACGGGCAGTCAAGCCAGTCTAGATCGTCAGTCTCGCGATTTAGAAGAGATCTTCCACGGAGTAGACGAAGCCGAGCCTCTTCGAATTAAATGAGCCTCTCTTTTGGGCCCTTTGTGGCTAATTCCGAATAGATTCATGTCTATTCTAGTAGATAAGAACACGCGAGTACTCACCCAGGGCATCACCGGCTCCACCGGCCAGTTTCACACCAAAGCGTGTAAAGAATACGGCAGCCAAATGGTGGCAGGTGTAACCCCCGGGAAGGGTGGAACTTTCTACGAGGGTATTCCGATCTTCGATACGGTACGGGACGCGGTGGCGCAAACCCGCGCTGATGCCACGGTCATCTATGTGCCGCCGCCTTTCGCCGCGGACGCGATTATGGAGGCGGCGGACGCGGACATTTCCTTGATCATCTGCATCACCGAGGGTGTGCCCGTGCGCGACATGGTACAGGTCAAACGGTATCTCGCCGGGAGAAAATCCCGCCTGTTGGGGCCGAATTGTCCAGGCGTGATTACGCCGGGCGCATGCAAGATAGGTATCATGCCTGGGCACATCCACCAGCCGGGAAAGATTGGTGTCGTCTCACGTAGTGGCACCCTGACCTATGAAGCGGTGGACCAGTTGACGCGTCTAGGACTAGGACAGTCAACTTGTGTCGGGATCGGCGGTGATCCGGTGCATGGATTCGAGTTCGTTGATATACTCGAGATGTTCAACGACGATGCCAACACCGATGCTGTGGTGATGATCGGCGAAATCGGAGGCAGCGCCGAGGAAGACGCAGCCCGCTGGATACAAGCGCGGATGAAAAAGCCGGTGACCGGATTCATTGCCGGACAGACGGCGCCGCCGGGAAAGCGGATGGGGCATGCCGGGGCGATTATTTCCGGCGGCAAAGGCACGGCGAAGGAAAAAATTGAAGCCATGAAGAATGCGGGGATTCGGATGGCGCCTTCTCCGGCTTTGATCGGGCAGACGATGCAGGAGGCGTTAGCATCATGAGCGTGGAAAGAACATTGTCCATCATTAAGCCTGACGCAGTGGGGCGGCAGTTTATTGGTGAGATTCTAAAGCGTTTTGAGGCGTCAGGACTTAAGATTGTCGCCGGCAAGTTCTTGCGCCTCACGCGTGATCGCGCCGAGAAATTTTACGCAATCCACAAAGAACGGCCGTTTTTTGAAAGCCTCTGCGATTACATGTCCTCCGGCCCGATCTTCGTTTCGGTGCTGGAGGGCGAGGACGCGATCGCGAAAAACCGCGAGATCATGGGTGCTACCGATCCGGCGAAGGCCAGCCCCGGAACGATTCGCAAGGATTTCGGCAAAGACGTCGAACAGAACGCGGTGCACGGCTCCGATGGACCCGAGACCGCGGCTAGCGAGATCGCCTTCTTTTTCAAGCCCGAGGAAATCCATCGCTATTAAACAACACTCTGCCCGATTGGCCCTGCATACTGTAATCGGCCATGTGTCGGCCGCGCGTTTTACAGGTTCAAGGTTCGAGGTTCACCGTGTCGGATGATTCCTGACAACTGCGCGCGAACATCCTTGAACTTTGAACGTTGAACTTTGAACTGCGAAAGCCCATGAAGCCCAACATCAAAGATCTGAGCCTGAAGGAATTCGAGGCTCGCCTGGCTGAAGTCAGAGAGCCAGGTTATCGCGCGCGGCAGGTTTGGCAGTGGTTATTTCAAAAACGCGCTATCTCGTTCGCTGAAATGACGAATTTGCCCGCGCCGTTTCGCGCGCGGCTCGATGAGTACTATACCATCAGCCGCTTGGGAGTGAGCCGCAGGGTAGAGTCCAGCGACGGCACGGTTAAGTTTTTATTCTCGCTGGCGGATGGCAAGACTATCGAGAGCGTGCTCATTCCCGAAACCAAACGTTTGACCTTGTGTATTTCAACCCAGGCTGGCTGTGCTTTCGGCTGCGCTTTTTGCGCCACGGCGCTGCTCGGGCTGACACGGAATCTCACCAGTGGCGAAATCGTCGATCAAGTTTTGGAAGCCAGCCGCGCGCTGGCGCCCGATAGGAGGATTTCGAACATTGTGCTGATGGGTATGGGAGAGCCCCTGGCCAATTACGCCGCGACGATCAAAGCTCTCGACATTATGACCGACCCAAACTGGGGCATCGGCATCTCGCCCAGGCGCATCACGTTGTCAAGCGTGGGCCTCGTGCCGCAGATCCGTAAGCTCATGGACGAGACCAAGGTCAATCTCGCGATCTCGTTGCACGCGCCCACCGATGAGCTGCGGGCTGAGCTTATGCCGATCAACCGCAAATATGGTCTAAAGGAGCTAATGGATTGTTGCCGCGCGCTACCGATTCCCAGGCGCAAACGCATTACGTTCGAGTATGTGCTGCTCCGTGACGTCAACGACTCCGTGGAATGCGCCCAGACCCTCGCGAGTCTTCTCAGCGGCATCCGTTGCAAGATCAATGTGATTCCTTTCAATCCTCATCCCGGAAGTATTTTCCACAGGCCATCGGAAGAGAGCATCAGCGCCTTTCAGCAAGAACTCCAGGAGCGCGGCGTCCAAGTTAATGTCCGGCGTCCGCGCGGCGATGATATCGCCGCTGCTTGCGGGCAGCTGCAGGGGGAACAACAAGGTACACGGCGGCGCTTGCGTGCGCCGGTAGAGGCCAGCGCGCTATAATGGCAGCGCGCGTCTTCGGAGTGATCGGCGGCAGCGGTCTCTACCAGATAGAAGGCCTGCAGCACATTCGCGAAATCAACGTCCGAACTCCGTTCGGCAAGCCCTCGGACAAGTTGATTGCCGGGAAGCTCGGTAGCGCCGAAGTCGTGTTTTTGCCGCGCCATGGTCGCGGTCATCGTTGGTTGCCGACCGAGATTAACTTTCGCGCCAACATCTTCGCGATGAAGAAACTCGGCGTCGAGCGCATCATTTCGGTGAGCGCCGTCGGCAGCTTGCGCGAGGAAATCGCTCCTGGACACGTGGTCGTGCCCGATCAATTCATTGATCGCACAACGCAGAGAGCAAGCAC
>DATACQ010000038.1:0-1980 GCA_036258955.1 Binatia bacterium | reverse complement strand
AGCTTACGGACCTAACATGGCCGGCATCGAGATCTGCTACAAGCACGGGTTTTGAGGGGTTACTCGGTAGGTCCTCAGGCGCATTACAGTTGATAGCGACATACAGAAGATTTTCGGCTGTTGACGTACCACCGCTCTGCTCCGCGGAAGCACAACAGACGCTTATGCGAAACGGATTGGCCGAGCTTACCCATTATCCGCGCGCAAGAGCGATCGGCTGCCTGAAAGGCAAAATACAGCAAGCTTGGAGCAATTTATATGAGCCCAGAGTTGCAAACGTCTATGTTGCGAACCAAGGTCCCCGCACGGCTTGACCGCTTGCCCTGGTCCCGGTGGCATTGGCTCATCGTCATTGGGCTCGGAACCGTATGGATTCTCGATGGGCTTGAAGTCACGATTGTCAGCGCGGTTGCAGGGCGAATTACGGAGCCCGGCAGCGGACTTGAACTCTCAGCTTCGCAGGTGGGTTTGGCGGGTGCGATCTACATTGCAGGCGCAGTCGCCGGCGCATTGTTCTTCGGTTACTTGACCGATCGATACGGGCGCAAGAAGCTCTTTCTCATCACACTTGCGCTCTACCTCGCAGCGACAACATTGACTGCATTCGCCACTAGCGCCTGGTGGTTTTATCTTTTTCGTTTTCTTACTGGTGCCGGCATTGGCGGGGAGTACGCGGCGATCAACTCTGCCATTGACGAGTTAATCCCGGCGCGCCTGCGCGGGCGCGTTGCTTTATTCATCAACGGCTCCTACTGGGCGGGCGCCGCTCTTGGCGCTGCACTCGCTGTGCTCTTACTCGATACAAATATTCTATCCCCTGATCTCGGTTGGCGCCTGGCATTCGGCCTTGGGGCCATTCTCGGGCTGGGGATCTTAATCGTACGTCGTCACGTTCCTGAAAGCCCGCGTTGGCTGTTTACTCATGGGCGCGCAAAAGAAGCGGAGATGCTGGTCGATCAAATTGAAAAGGACATTGCGGAAACCACAGGCGTCCAGCTCAAAGAGCCTGACGAATCGATCACAGTTCGTCAACGGGAATCCATTGGTTTCGCCACGATCGCCAAGGTGATGTACAAACTCTACCCGCAGCGTTCCCTACTATGTTTTTCGCTGTTCACCGGTCAGGCGTTTTTGTACAACGCCCTTTTCTTCACTTACGTGCTGGTATTAACGACCTTTTACGATGTGCCAGCAGGTACAGCCCCACTATATCTGATTCTCTTCGCGATCAGCAATTTCTTAGGACCCACGCTGCTTGGACCGCTGTTCGACACCCTAGGACGGCGCAAGATGATTGCCGGAACTTATATCCTCTCCGGCGTCTTGCTGACGATCACGGGGTATATGTTCACTGAAGGCCTACTGAATCCGCTGACTCAGACTGTCTGCTGGATGGTCATATTCTTTTTCGCTTCAGCTGGGGCAAGCGCTGCTTACCTTACCGCGAGTGAGATATTTCCGATGGAAATACGCGCGCTGGCGATTGCATTTTTCTATGCGATTGGAACCGCGGTGGGAGGAATCACAGGACCACTTATATTCGGGGCGCTCATTGATACTGCACGCGCTGACAATGTCTTCATTGGCTATCTAATTGGCTCTGCATTCATGATTGCTGCAGGCGTGGTCGAAATGCTCATCGGTGTGGATGCGGAGGGCCGCAGCCTCGAGGACATCGCCCGGCCGCTGACCGCCCAGGAGAGCATCGCCGGCGCCTAAATCGCATCAAAAGAACCTATACCTTTGTGGCCTCTTAGATAATATTCACGTTCCTCTACAAGGTAGGCATGTGCGCCGTGCGGCGTTGACAGTCCCTAATACTGTGTACCCCATTGTTCCGGGCCATGAGATCGTCGGCCGTGTCACCAACGTTGGCTCCGCAGTCACCAAGTTCAAGCCCGGCGACCTCGCTGCGGTAGGCTGCATGGTTGACTCCGACGGGACCTGCCCCGAGTGCCAGGCTGGCCTTGAGCAGTTCTG
>DATACQ010000037.1:0-7119 GCA_036258955.1 Binatia bacterium | reverse complement strand
CATGCGCGTATTATAGCCGAGGGCAAAGAAATAGACGTTGCTCACCCCCCAATAACCTTGCGGGTCTTTCAACTCCGGCGGATACTCGGCCAAATGAGGCGAATAGAAGCGCTGCAAGTAGCCCGCCTTCTTGACCATCGGAGCCGTAACCGTGCCGTCGGCGATATCCACTTCATACTTCCTCGCCTGATATTCGGCGAACATTCTTTGTACCAACCGTTCAGAGTTGCCACGAAAGAATTCTACTTGGAGAAAAGGATATTCTTTCTCGAAGGCCTCTTTCACGGGCCGTACGACCTGATCGACAATGAGCGAAGTGTACCAGGTTATCTTGCGTTCCTTGCGCGCGCCCTCCACAAGCATTTTTTGCCGGTCCGGCTTGTTATACAGCGCAATTTCCTCCACCGTTGCTGCGCGGGCAGGCGCGGCCGCGAAACCGAGGACGACGATGGAAGTAAAAAATATTTTCGGGAGTCGCATTCTTTCGGCCTCCAAAACTTCAGCGTGAATGTAACCGCGGGCCAGAAGATGTAGCATTATCGCTTCAGTCGTCATTCCCGAAAAAGCAGGAATCCAGTTCTTTCACCAGCGCACTGGATGCCCGCCCACGCGGGCACGAGGGTTTGCCTTGTTCGACAGTTCGGAAATGTGTAGCGAACTTCAGGGCCAGTTAAAATCAATCGATCCGAATCTCACAACGTTGAACCTCGAACTTTGAACATCTTCTACTTAAGAATCGTCGCAGCAAATTGACCCGCCGGCAGTCTGACTTTCGTGTACTTGTCTTCCAGATGGTTTCGCAGCCGGTGGTAATCCTTCAAACTCAGAGCATCTTTGGCAGCTGTTACGCCGATTTCTCTGAGCCATTTGGTGTCCACGTCAACCCGCCGTGTGCCGTTCTCCATGATCTTGCCATACCAATCCTGCCCCTCTCGGCTCAAGAACCAATTGACGAAAACCTTCGCGGCGTTCGGGTTCGGCGGGTTTTGTACGACGCCGAGCACCCCAAAGCCATTGCTCGCCGGGAGTCCTTCGGAGGGCGGCGGCACCGGCTTCAAAGGCAGACCAGCCGCGACGAAAGGGTCCGCTTGACTCCGGCCTACACCGAAAGCGACCGACACTTTGCCTTTACCCAACGCATCGGCGAGCTGTCGTAGATCGCGGGTGAGAAATAAATCTTGGTGCACGAGCTTCTTTAGAAATTCTTCCCCTTTGATATCCCACATGAAAGACCAGATCGACTGCCCTGAGCTCGGCACTCGCGGATCGCTGAAACCGATTTTGCTTTTCCATTTGGGATCCAGGTAATCGTCGAAGGAACGGAGCTCTTCCGGTTTAGCTAAGCTCGTGTTGTACCAGATCCCATGAGTGCTCACGTCAGCAAGAAAAGAATAGAGAAAGCGATTCGTTTTGACATTGTCTTCCCAAATATGCCCGCCCCACCACAGCTTGGGGTCTTTGACCTCTGGGAGAATCCAAAAAGCCTCCATCGGCTCGAGCATGCCATCGTGGGTAAGCCCAATAGCCGTTCCCGTGCCGCAGATGATCGCATCGAAGTAGCGCACGCCGGCCTTTTGTTCCGCGGCAATGCGGCTGGCGTTTTTCGGTCCCGGCGCCGGCACCAGTTCGGCTTCGAGCCCGAACTTCTGCCGCAGAACCGCCTCCATGTGCTTGCGCAGCTCGCTGGCAGGCGGTATCGCAATGACAATTTGCCCCTCCTTGCGCGCCGCCTCTAACGTTTTGCCCCATTCAGCCGCGGGAGTGCTTTCGGCGCCCGCAGCACTGGAAGCCATAAACATCAGCAGCGCCATTGCGGCGCACACCATGCGCACCGTTCTTGTCATAAAGCCCCGCAACGTGAGATTACAAATTAGCTTGCCGAAATCCCTTCAAGGAGCTGTAGTTGAACTCGCGCAGGCTGTCAAGGTGAACACGTGCGGTAAGGATGCTGTTGAGATTGCAGGTAGTAAGCTCGATGCAGTCTGCCCGTGGAATATCTATAAAGCATGGCATGCATCTTGATACCCTTTGAACGGAAATGATGGGGGATTACATTGTGCTGAAGTACAATCCCAAGTTAAAAACAAAAGCACGCGCGCTCAGAACTGGTCTTACGGACGCTGAACAACAGTTATGGAATCGCCTGCGCCGGAAGCAGATCTTGGGTGTGCAGTTCTACAGACAAAAGCCCATTGGCAATTACATTGTCAACTTTTATGCGCCTGCGGCGCACTTAGTTGTAGAAGTGGATGGTGCCCACCATACGGAGCTCGCGCAAGCGAGGCACGACGAAGGGCGCAGTGAATACTTGCAGCGGCAAGGCTTGAGAGTTTTACGTTTCAATGACCGCCAGGTACTGTTGGAAACGGATGCAGTCGTGGGAGAAATTTACCGCAGTGTGAATGAAAGCTGATTGATGAGGTCTAGTATAAAAATCCCTCCTAACCTCCCTTTGTAAAAGGGAGGGACAATGCCTCCTGCTCACACACGGCGGTCGAAAGATCCATTGTCTGTTTCTTATTCCCCTTTGAAAAAGGGGGACAAAGGGGGATTTACTCCCTTAGAAGATCTAACGAACTAATTATGATTCGTCGCTTCTTCATCACAAAGAGACAACCCTTCGCGGGCGGTCATGAATTCGCCATTACTGGCGCATACGAGAAGCTCGTCGGTAGGCTGTATGGCGAAGTGGACCCTAAGCACAAGCGTAACAAAATTATTGTGAATCTTGACAAGGCGCCGCGTAATCGTCGCGGCCGGGTCGAGTACTCGACGAGTTTCTGCATCTTAAAACCAACCGATATGGCGCGAGGAAATGGCAAGCTTTTCTACGACGCGCCCAATCGGGGTGGCAAGCGTATTCTTGCTTTCTTGAACGACGGACCGCAAAGCAATGATCCGACCACGTTGCAAGATGCCGGCAACGGCTTTCTTATGCGCCAGGGTTACACGATTGTGTGGTGTGGCTGGCAGGGCGACTTGATCCCGGCGAAAAATTGGCTGGTCCTGCAAGTGCCCATTGCAAGCAATAGCGAGAAGGAGATTGTTGCGAAAACCCGCACTGAAATCGTCGTGGACGAGCAAGGGATAAAGTCCCAACCGCTTAGCGGCGATGAGCGAGTGCAGAGCTATGAAGCCGCGACTCTGGACAAGTCGGAGGCAGCACTGACGGTCCGTGAGAAATCTTATGGTCCGAGAATAGCGGTGCCTTCGGACGAATGGGAGTTTGCCAGATGCTTTAGAGGTTCAGGAACCGGTAAAGAGAAGATCAGAGCCAGCTCCACAGATCTCTATCTGCGCCGCGGCTTTCGCCCGGGACACATCTATGAATTTATATACTGGGCAAAAAATCCGCTCGTGCTCGGTTTAGGCTTCGCCGTCGTACGCGATCTTGTCTCTTTCCTCCGCTACGAGGTCAAGGACCAGACCGGACGCCTGAACCCCTTTGCTTTCGGGCTGAAGAAAAATACCAGCATACGCTACGCTTATGGCTGGGGCCGCTCGCAGAGCGGCAGATTTCTTCGTGATCTTGTTTACCACGGCTTTAACGAAGACGAGGCGCACAGGAAAGTCTTCGACGCCATCGCGCCACACGTGGCCGGTGGCGGAAGGATATTTTTGAATTACGAGTTCGCGCGTCCTGTCAGTTCTTCACAACAGCATACCGACCAACTCGACCCCGAATTGTTTCCGCACGCCTATAACGTTCTGCGCGACGCCCAAACCGGAAGACGCGACGGCATTCTCAAGCGACCGAAAACCGACCCGGTGGTGTTCCATACGCAAACATCGACCGAATACTGGCAAAAGCGCGGCTGCTTGGCGCATACCGACGGCAAAGGTCGCGACGTTCCCCTGCCAGAGAATGTTCGGCTTTACGTTATCGCGAGCGCTCAGCACAACAGCCCATTCGGCTCGGAAGCGGTCCGAGAAAATACGCAGCAGAAGACGAATCCACTGCCTGCCGGCGATGTGCTGCGCGCGCTGATGGTGTCAATGGATCTGTGGATCGCCCAAGGTATCGCGCCACCGCCGAGCCAGTACCCAAGAGTCAGGGACGCAACTCTGGTTCCATCCGATCGCAATAGCACGGGCTTCCCGGACATTCCCGGCCTTCGCTACTCCGGCCTTCACAACCGCCAGCTTTTTCTGGACTACGGTCCGAGTGTTCACCGCGGGTGTGTGACGCTCCATCCACCGCAAAACGGCACAGGCGCCTACATCGTGCTCGTACCGAAGGTCGATAGCGACGGCAATGACATAGCCGGTATTCGCTTGCCGGCTATCCAAGCACCTCTCGGCACCTATACCGGCTGGAACCTAAGACCTCGCGGCCTTGCCCAAGGTGAACTGGCGGGTTTGCTCGGGTCGTACGTTCCATTCAGCCGGACAGCCGCCGAGCGACGCAAGAATGCCGACCCGCGGCTCTCGATCGAAGAACGCTATAGAGATCGCGTTGATTACGTGCAGCAAGTCAGCCGCGCAGCTCGGATGCTTGTAGAGCAACGCTACTTGTTAGCGGAAGATGCCGAACGCATTATCAGAGAAGCCAAAAAGGTACGGCTATAAAAGCGGAGCGCGAGGCACACCGAAAGGGCTAAGAGCAAGGAGCAGGGGGGAGGGAGTGAAAGTAAAGCCAAAAGGCTTGGCGCTTAGCCCATCGCTTTGCGAGTTTTGTCCGAGGGCTTCTTTCATTGACTCACGCCTTTCGCCTCATGCCTCGTGCCTATCTGGTCTCGTAAAGCTTTTTGATAAACCCGCTCTTGTCCAGCTCTGCGACTAACGTTGGGTCCATGAACTCTTCGGGTTTGCGGCTGCGAATTTCCGGTCTGGTGGCCGCTACATAGTCGTACGTAGCGTCCAATCCCTTCATGATCGGGTATGGCACGGAAATGAAATCTTGTTTGAAGATTTCATAAGACCCTTCCAGGAGTTCTTGATCATTGGTTCGCAGGTATTTGCTCAGTACTTTTTTGCTGAATTCTTTGTGTGCTTTGAAGTAGGCGATACCTTCTATATGCGCTTTTAGCATTCGCATGACTGTATCTCGGTCCTCTTGAACCGTCTTCCGTCGAGTTACCACCGACATCGAGGGATAAACGACTTCTTTTCGCGCGTCCCATAAAACCCGGTATCCCATGCGCTGCGCTTCTGCGTCGGTAGGATAGGACAAATCCGCGGCATCCACCCGGCCGGACGCCAACGCCTGAAGTCGCTCCTGCGGCGTTCCGATCGAGAGCCAGATAACATCACGAACTGGATCCATACCGTTTTTGCGGATGATATACTTGAAAAGAAAATCCCCAAGAGAGCCTAAACTCGACGTCGCGATTCGCTTTCCTTTGATATCTTCCGGGCGCTTAATATCCTGCTTCACCAGTAGTTTGCTCTGAACTCCTGGCACCGTGTGGGCAATGTTTACCAGGTCCGCGCCGGCGAGAAGAGCAAGCATGACCTGGGGAACTGCAACCGGGGCGGCAAAAAGGCTGCCGCCAAGAATTGCCGTCGATGTTTGGCCGGAGCCCTTCACCAAAACCAGCTCGACGTCGAGACCGTGCTTCTCATAAATTTTTGCATCCTTGGCGATCCAAGGAATCCAGTTGGAGGCGGACAGGGAAGTTACCCCCCAGGCGATCTTTTTCAGGGGCTTGTCCTGCGCCTGCGCAGATACACAGAACGAGAATACTAAGGCAGTGAGTAATACAAGACGGATGCACACCCAGAGATTTTTGCATTTCATATTTTCCGACCTCGGTCTGACTATTGCCCGATGCTTCAGGCCTCGTGCCTACCTAAACTGTTTGGTGAACCCACTGGCTTCAATCTTTTTCAATAAACTGTGGTCGAAGAACTCTTCGGGAGCCGCGCTCGCCGCTTTCGGCTGGCGCGGCGCTAAGAACTGCAAGACCGCTTTGACCCCTGCACTACTTGCATACGGCATGAGCGGCATCATATCGACGTAGTACTCGTACCCCTCTTCGGCGCGAGCTCGGTCGCTGATGCGCATGTATTTTGCAATGCCTGCCAGCGCCTTCTCCTTTTGCGTGCGGAAGAAGTGCAGTGATTCGATATACCCTTTGAGGAAAGCCTCCAATGCGGCTTGGTGGGTTTTGATGTACGAGCCGATGCCGGCAATCGACGTTCCCGCGTACTCGATATCCGTCTTGCGCAGGTCGGCCAATTCCCGGAAGCCCTGCTGCTTGGCAACCGTGCTGTAGGGCGGCGGCAGAACGGTGCCGGCAACGACGCCTCTGACCAAAGCATTGAAACGCCCCTGCTGGCTATCGGCAACGGAGATAAAAACCACATCCTTGTCAGGGACGAGCCCGTGCCGCTGGAGATAAAGCCTCAGAGCCGTATCGGCCGAAGCGCCCGTTCGCGTACCGGTCACGATTTTTCCTTTAAGATCCTGCGGTGTTTTATTCTCAGGAGCAACCAACACGGAGTAGTCCAACTTGTTCGACTGCACGGCCAACATGGTAATGTCGATTCCTCCAAGACGCGCGCCTACGGTCGCTGTAGAGCCAGCGGCCAGAAGTTGGACGGAGTTCGATGTGAGCGCCGCGATAGAGTTCATACCGCCGCCAAAATAGATCGGCTCGATATCGACGCCGTGCTTGGCGAATAAACCGTGCTGCGCGCCAATAGGTATGACACTGGAATTGACCGAAATGGAACCGAGCGCGACGCGAATTTTTTCACGAGTCTGGGCGGGCGCGAGATGCGGGACGATCAAAACTACCGCTAAAAGCCAAAGCCTCAACCAAATCACGATGACGATATCTCCTGTCTTTGTTCCGGCTGGTGCCAGCCGCGCCACGACGAGACCTATCTTAACCGATCTTGGATCGCAAGACGTATCGAAAGGCGGTGGGGTAAAGCAGCGAACTCCGGCTGATTCTCGCTAGGGGAGATTGCAACGCGGCGAGTGAACTAGTGTCATGTCCCAGAAATTCTTTAACAAGCGGCGCGATTTGTTTTAGTCATTCCGCGGAACGGCAATCCAGATTTCTTCATGAATGTCCCTGATCGGGTTGCGCTTCCTCGCAAAAGCGGGGATCACGCCAGCTTGCGCGGAAATGATTCGGAACTGTGTCAACGAACTTACGGGGACAGCAC
>DATACQ010000036.1:0-3981 GCA_036258955.1 Binatia bacterium | reverse complement strand
GTGATTTCCTGGTTACCATAGTAAATCGCGACCTTGCCACCGCGGCCCTGCGTGACGTTTTCATCGACGAAGGTAGTGGCGGCGTTGTAAATATCCGAAAGCTCTACGGGCATATCTTCGTTCCTCGTGCTCGTCGTTCGTGCTCGCGACCCAAATTAAGTTTCCCGAGCGGAGCACGAACACGGATCACGAGCACGATTTATTCGCCGCCGATGATCTCCGAATGGGTCTCGGTGGCTATCACGACCGACTTCGAATCGGTGTAGTGCTCGATGGCCTCGTCGCCGTGTTCTTTGCCCAGCCCGCTCTGCTTGACGCCGCCGAACGGCAGCTCGTCGTAGATGATCTGCGCCGAGTTGACCCAAGTGTATCCGGCTTCGATATTTTCCGCGCCGTACATCGCGCGATTGATATCGCGCGTCCATATCGAGGAACCAAGCCCAAAGATAGAACCGTTTGCCTGCTCAATCGCCTGCTCGAGATTTTTGACCCGGATAATGGGCAGCGCGGGTCCAAACACTTCTTCCTGGATCATGCGCGAAGCCGGATCGACATCCGCTACCAACGTAGGCTGGAAATAGAAGCCTTTGTCGAATTCGTCACCCTTGGGCCGCTGGCCGCCACAAATCACTTTGGCGCCGCGCTTTACAGCGTCATCCACCTGCTCCTCGACTTCCTGGCGCTGTTCCTTAGTGTGCAGCGGGCCCATCAGTGTGCCCTTGGACAAGCCATTGCCGACGGTAATTTTTTTCGCTTTCTCCACCAGTTTGGCCATGAACTCGTCGGCAATGTTATCGAACAGATACAAGCGTTTCACTGCCAGGCAGGCTTGACCGCAATTGAAGAAACGGCCGACGGAAGCGGCGCTCACGGCTCTGTCGATATCGGCGTCGTCACATACGATCATCGGATCGCTGCCGCCCAGTTCTAGAGTAACATGCTTGAAATCGCTAGCGGCGGACTGCATGACGCGCCTGCCCGTGTCAGTCGCCCCCGTAAAGCCGATCTTGCGCACCGTGGGATTGACGAGCAGTTCTTCGCCGACGACACTGCCGGGGCCGGTGACCACATTTAACACACCCTTGGGACCGCCCGCGTCCTGAATCGCTTTATCAATGATTTCACAGCAGCGTAGATCGGTCAGCGGCGTCGTGCCGGCCGGCTTGACGACCACAGTATTCCCTGCAAGGAGTGCCGGGCCGAGCTTGTTACCCATCAGGGACACCGGAAAATTCCATGGTACAATCGAACCGCAGACACCGAGCGGTTTGCGCAGCACCAAGCCATGGCGGCCGGTGTCGAGCAGGACCGCGCTGGTGCGCATGGTTTTCGCCATACCTCCGTAGTGCTCAAGGGTATGGACAAAACGGCGGATTTCGAGAGTCGATTCCCTCAAGGGCTTGCCTTGTTCTTTGGTCAAAAGAGTGACGAGTTCTTTCTCCTGTTCCAGAATCGCGTGGCCAGCCGCCAGGAGAACGGCGCCGCGTTTCGACGGCGCCATCGTGGACCACTTTTTGAGCGCGCCTTTGGCGGCATCGATGGCCCGCCTGATATCATTGATCGTCCCTTTGGGGACATTGTCCACAACCTCTCCGGTGGCTGGGTTCCTAATCGTAGTGGTTTCTTTGCTTTCCGAATCCACCAGTTCGCCGGCAATCAGCATTCGTGCCATAGGCATCCTCCGCGTTCGTTCAGAACTTCAAAAACAATCACTTTCATTGGGTTAAGTCAAGAAAACCACCGGCGCGAACTGGTCAACAGCGATCGGCTGCTCATTGACAGGCTACGGAGTTCCGGATTAATCCTCGGTGGTTATGGATCGCGCAATTCATGACCGCGGTACCGCCCGACGGATCGAGCGCATGAAGAAAGTTCGGGGAGACTAGCAAACAGCATCAATCGCAGGAGCGAAATGGATCTTAGCAACTACATATTGCTAAACCCCTGTAGGCGTAACTATTCCGGCAGGCACGGCCCCTAGAGAACGCATTATTGAGGACCCAGTTCATTTTTTAATTTCGTGCGCAAAATCACTTCTACAATGACGGGCTGACGTGAGAATACTAGACATGAACGAATTTCGTTCGTCAGGCGAGCCGCAGTCGGATGGTCTAACCCTGGAGAGTCAAACCTCCCCCGCAGATTGGTTGACTTTTCTAGACGCTGTTTTCAGTGTACCGTGTCTGAGGGGAGAAAGGGACCCTTAACTGATGAGCGATAACGAATTAGCCACCGCCGTATTCGGCGGCGGTTGTTTCTGGTGCGTCGAGGCGGTGTTTGACGAACTGCGCGGCGTCCACTCAGTAGTTTCAGGTTATGCTGGCGGCGCGACGAAGAACCCCACCTATGAGCAGGTTTGTGGCGGGCTTACGGGGCATGCGGAGGTCATCAAGATCGAATATGATCCCGGACAGATTTCGTTTCGCGAGCTCATGACGGTGTTCTTCGCGACTCATGACCCTACCACTCTTAACCGCCAAGGGAACGATGTGGGGACGCAGTATCGCTCAGTCATTTTTTACATCAATGAAGAGCAGAAGCAGGAGGCCGCGGCATTCATCAAAGAGCTGGACGATGCCAAGAGCTTCAGGAGTCCTATTGTCACGACTTTGGAGCCGCTAACGGATTTCTACCCGGCAGAGGACTACCATCAAAAGTACTACGCGAACAATCCTTATCAGCCCTATTGCCAATACATGATCCCGCCGAAGCTTACGAAGCTGCATAAACAATATAAGGAATTGCTCAAATCGCACGGCACCTCCGAGTGAAAGCGCCGCGCCCGCGCAACCGCGCATGGCTTCGCGGTCAAACACCTGCAACTCTCGCGCGCCAGGCGCGTCGGGACATGGCCTGCGGTCGCGCTGATACGAAGATGTGTGCTAGTCTCGGAGACCGTCTTTCACGAAAGACTAGGATTCACCCGTGACCGATTCGATGCTACAGGAAACCGGACGAGCAGAACTCAGCGGGCGGCGCTTGGTGATCGTCTCGAACCGCTTGCCTTTCAACGTCGCTGTCGAGGATGGTCACGCCACTTTCTATCCAAGTGCCGGAGGTTTGGTAACGGGACTGGCGTCCTTCCGGCAATCCGGCAAGCAAAGGTCGGCACTACCCGCCGAGCATCTTTGGGTCGGATGGCCGGGCAGCGTCGATCCCTCGCTCCACGACGAGGTCGCGCGCGAAGCTTTACTGCGCTTTCAGTCATACCCGGTCTTTCTCACCGAAGAGCAGATGGAGCAGTTCTATCTAGGATTTTGCAACGCGACGATCTGGCCGCTGTTCCACTATTTTCCGTCCTACGCGGTTTACCAGCCCCTGTTTTGGGAACAGTATAAACGCATCAACCAACTGTTCGCTGACGCACTCCAGTCGGTTC
Organism: Binatia bacterium; assembly: GCA_036258955.1. Classification (GTDB taxonomy): domain Bacteria; phylum Desulfobacterota; class Binatia; order UBA9968; family UBA9968; genus DATACQ01. The sequence goes on along the minus strand of DATACQ010000036.1, from coordinate 602 downwards.
TACGGCCCGATGATGTTGTCTGGGTTCACGATTATCATCTGATGTTGCTGCCGCGACTTTTGAAAGCCCGCCAGCCCGAGCTGTCGGTCGGGTTTTTCTTACATATCCCATTTCCGTCTTTCGAAGTGTTCCGCCTGCTACCGGGAGAATGGCGCCGTGACATCTTGGAAGGTCTGCTCGGCGCGGATCTCGTCGGTTTCCATACCTACGAGTATACCCGCCACTTTTTACAGTGTGTCCTGAGAATTCTCGGTTATGAGCAGCAGATGAGCCAAGTGCTGGCGACGGATCACGTCGCAAAAGTAGACACCTTCCCCATGGGCATTGACGTCGAGAAGTTCGCCGCGGCAAGCCTTAACGAGGAGACTGATCGGGAAATCGGCGAACTGAAGAATATGCTCAGCGGCGTGAAGCTGATTCTTTCCGTCGATCGGCTGGATTACTCCAAAGGTATTTCTAACCGCCTGGAAGGCTTCGAGGTATTTCTTGAAAATTATCCGGAATACCACGGTAATGTCGCTTTATTGATGGTGGTCGTGCCGTCGCGCATCGGGGTTGTGCAGTATGATCTGATGAAGCGTCAAATCGAAGAGCTGGTGGGC
>DATACQ010000035.1:0-3847 GCA_036258955.1 Binatia bacterium | reverse complement strand
TTTCGAGCTTCAGCAAGGAGTTTACAATCCGCACTCGCGTCGTTGTACTTGCTCTCGCGTTGGCCGCAGCGGTAGCCGGCGTCGGGGTGAAAATATATTCGGTTTGGCAGGAAGGGCCATGGCAGTTGCCTGAGCCCGTCGTAAGCAAGCCCATTGCGCCGAGCGCTGAACAAACAGAGCAGGCTCAAGCGCCGCCGAGCATAGCCGGCACAGACGTGATCATCGCGAAGAATCTTTTCGATCCGGAGCGGGGCGCTAGCAGAACCAAGGAAGCCGAGGTGGACACGCGCGCCGCCCAGCGCATTCGTGGGCTGGTGCTGCTCGGCACCGCGATCTTGGGGCCGAACCGCTACGCCATTGTTCAAGAGGGCGAGGTGACATCGCGCCCCGCAGCCGGCGCACAGGCGGCAACGCAGGGGCCGCGGCGCATGAAGATCGGTGATAGTTTTGACGGCTTCAATCTGGCCGAGATTAGTGAAAAGAAGGTGGTATTCGTTAAGGGAGCTATGCGCGTGGAAGTGCCCGTTGATTATTTTAGACAACCCCCGGTGCCGGCGGCGCCAGCGTCACCGCAAACTGGGCAATCACGTCCGCCGCAGGGCGCGGTGACGCCCGGAGCGGTACCCGGCCAGATTGCGCCAGGTGCGGCGCCGGTACAACCCGCGCCCGGCGTTCCGCGCGTAATCCCCAATCTTCCGCGGCGGCCACGGCTGCCCAGTTCGCCGGAGTCTTAGTTGGAAGATCAATGACAAAGCAAATTCTAAAGCCGCTTGTTCTTGCTGGAGCTCTCGTCTGCGCCGCCAGCTTCCGGGGCGACTCCGTCGCGCAGGAAGAGCCCAGCCCCAACGTTGCGCCGGAGTCCGGCTCGACGTCGCCGCCACAATCGCCGTCGCCGCGGAGTGCCGAGCCTCCTCCTTCGACGGTGCCACCCGACAGGCGACTATTACCTCCTCCAGCTCCGGGCGCCCGACCGGCCGCCCCCAGTGCTCCAGCTCCCGCCGGCGGCATGATCTCGCTCAATTTTACGCGCGCCGACCTCGTCGAGATCATCCATATCATCGCCCAACATCTGCGCTTGACCTATACGATCGACCCGGAGGTCAAGGGCACAGTGACGATCAACAGCGCTGAGCCGCTGAAATCGGAAGATCTGTTGCCGATCTTTCATCAGATTTTGCGCATGAACGGCGCCGTGGCGGTGCGTTCGGGAAACGTTTACCGCATTGTCCCTATCAAGGACGGCAAAAGCGTCGCGCGGCCGGCTGGGCAGAGCCGGGAAGACAGCTTTGCTTTGCAAATCGTCCCCGTGCGCTACTTCACGGTGGCGGAAATGAAGCGGTTACTGACGCCTTTCTTGATGGCCGGCGGCGAAATCCTGGACATACCCCGCGGAAACTTTCTGATTATCGTCGATCTACCCTCCAACATTCAACGACTAGTCGAGATAGCGGAGCTGATCGATGTGCAAGTGTTCGCTGGGACCCGCATGGAGGTTTATCAGCCGAAAGTGGCGAGCGCGGAAGAATTGGCCCAAGAGATGATCAAGATCATGCAGTCTTTCGCCGCCTCCGTGCCCCAGCCCGAGAGTTTTACCGCACAGTTCATCCCGCTGCCGCGTATCAATCAGCTCTTGATCATCAGCCACAGCGAAGCCGCCTGGACGTATGCCAAGCGCTGGATCGAGCGCATAGATGTAGTTGCAGAAGGCCCAGGACGGCGAATCTTTATTTACCCCGTGGAAAACAGAAAGGCTGCGGATTTAGCCGACGTTCTAGGGCAGGCGCTGGGCTTGCCGACGACCACGGCGCGTTCGTCGGTCCAGTCGTTGCAGAGCTTGCATCGGGCGACACCCGGTGGCACGGGAACCGGGTTTGGAACGGGTGGAGCGGGCACCGGATCGCGCGCGATCTCGCCATTCGGCAGCGGCACCGGCATGGCAAATCCGACCAGCGGTATTGGGAGCGCGTTTGCTGCTGTTCCTGCGCCGGCGCAAGCGGCGCCTCCTGCGCCTGGTGTCCCGACTCCCCTGCCGGTGCCGGGGCAGCCTCGGCCGGCTACTCCGGCAGTGCCCGGGGCAAAGCCGGAAGAGCAGTTGCGGATAGTCGCCGATCCCGGAACCAATTCTTTGATCATCTATGGAACCGTGCAGGAGTTTCAAAATATCAGGAACATCCTGCGCGAATTGGATGCTGTGCCGCGCCAAGTCCTCATGGACGTTCTGATTGCTGAAGTGACGCTCAATAACGACGAATCGTTCGGGGTTGACTATCAAATAGGGCGAGGTAATACCGAGATCTTTGGCCGGACTTTTGATTCTCGCGGCAGCGTTCTCACTGGGGTCCTCAATAGTTTGGCCGCGGCAAACGAGGCCGGAATCTCGCAGTTTCCGGGCGGCATCAGTGGAGTGATCGGCAGCTCGCAGACTGTGCGCGCGTTGATCAGTGCCCTACAATCTGACACTCGCGTCAGAATACTGTCTTCGCCGAGTGTTTTGGCCACGGATAATCGCCCGGCGCGGATTCAAGTAGGTAGCGAAGAGCCCATTGCCACAGGGACCATTACAGGCGCCGTCGGTACGGTCGCTTCCAGTACGACGATCCAATATCGAAATACCGGTCGCATCGTGACCATCATTCCCCAGGTAAATTCTCAGGGATTGGTTAATCTTCAGATTCTTGCCGAGGTCAGTCAACGGGGTGCGAATGTGCCCATCGGTGCCGCAGGCGATACATTCCCTTCTTTTGACACGCGCCAAGCTGAGACTACGGCCGTGGTACAGGACGGCGATACGCTGGCTATTGGCGGCATCATCACTGAAAACAAGACGCGTGATCGCAGCGGCATTCCTTATTTAATGGATATCCCGGTATTTGGGCGCTTTTTTGGATCTACCACAGATGCTCTCAGGAAAACTGAACTGATCATGCTGATCACGCCCAATGTCATCCGCACTCGCCAGGAATCTCACGTTGTCACCGAAGAATTCAAGTCCAGACTGTCGAGCGTGAGGAACGAGCTTGAACGGATCAGAAGGGAACGCGAACGAGAGTTGGAACGGCAAAAGAAATTCACTCCGCCTCCTCCCGCCATACCTGGTCCCAGCGGCCAAACTCCGGACGGCGAACCGCAGGCGGATCCGATGAGTTTCAACCATCCGTCTAAGCAGCCGGCGGCGCCGGCTGCTCGAGCCGCGGAGATTGCCACCCTTAGCAGTTCGGATGCATCGCGAAAAATCCAAAAAGCGCCGCTGCGCGGGACAAACGAAATTCGGCCGCTAACAGCTCTACCGAAAGCAGCGCCTGTTTCCGCGGACGCAAAGCCGGATTTTAGAAACTTTCCGGAGGGGAGTGGTGCACAGAGCCAACAGGCGAAGCTCACTTTGTTTACCACCCCGGAAGCCACAAACGTCCCGAATGGTAAGCCGGACGAAAGCGGCGCGAAAACCACCGCGACCCAGCAGCAAATTTGGGCGGTGCAACTCGGTTCTTACAGCAAAGAAGCGGAAGCGCGCGCGTTTCTCACCAAGCTTAGGGATAAGGGTTACAAGGTCAACTTTGTCGTTGGCGAAGTGGCCGGCCAACCGATCTATCGGGTGGAAATCAGCCCGCTGCCAACTCGTAACGATGCGCAGGCACTTCAGAAGGAGCTTGCCACTGTTCACAAGATCGAGCCGACTTTGCTTCTCAGCCGCCCCGCGGATTCCAACTCTGCGGCCTTGGTGCGTTGAGGAAAGCGCTATTGGGAGCGCTTCCCATCGTTGTATCTGGTTGTTGACCTAACACTGAGCTATTTCAATCCAGAGCCTCGCTCGTTTCGGTACACCTCTCGCTACTGTCCTGGAACCAAA
>DATACQ010000034.1:0-4256 GCA_036258955.1 Binatia bacterium | reverse complement strand
AGGACAATGTGCCGTTTCAATCGTCGGGCATCGTGGTGCCGCGGAGTTTAATCAAAACCAACCCACAGTTGGTTGAAAATGTCGCCAGAGCGACCGTTGAAGGTGTGGCCTTTATTCATAAGCCAGCCAACAAAGAGATCGTGGTAAAGAGTCTTGCAGCTAACTTGCGTTTGAGCGGAGCGGAGCGTCTCGAAAACGCTTACCAACAGCTTGTGGCCGCGCTGCCGAAACGACCTTGTCCATCCATGGAAGGGATGGCGTCGATGCTCAAGCTCATGGCGCAGCACGGGCTTAATCCGAAAGCGGCTCAGGTAAAGCCGGAAGATCTCGCGGACCTGAGTTACTGCAAGCGCTTCGAGGACAGCGGCTTCTTCGCAAGACTGTACTAGCCAACAGCCAACAGCCAATAGCGGTAAGCAATAGCCGCGGGGGTTAGTGGTCGCCGAACTAACTCGGGGTGTGAACCCGAGAGTCTAAAACGCGAAACGCTACTTCCTCTGCCCAGTGTTACGATCTGTAACGCCAGAGTTGTGGAATGGCGGCGCAGATCGCCACGATCATCACGAAACAAAGCGCGCTGCCGATGAGCAGCGCATTGGGCGCGCCCAGCCACTGCGCGGCGGCGCCTGCCAAGATTGCGCCGAGACCGTTGGTTGCCTGGGCAAAGACGGTGATCAGGCTGGAAGCCCTGCCGAGCATGCCGTCGGGAGCGAGTAGTTGAACGACGGTGCGGCGGATCGCTACGCTGATGGAATCGGTAAAGCCCAAAATGATGGTTGCGGCGATGGCCAAGGAAAACCACTGAGAGATCCCGAGCAGTGCCAGGCTGGCGGCGAATACCAAGGCGGCGATGATCACCATCACGCCTTTGCGCTGAACGTCGCCGAGCATCAGCACTGCAAATGATCCGAGAATCGCACCCGCCGAAGGCGCGCCATAGAGAAGACCTAGTCCCGAGGCTCCTGTCTGAAAAACATCGGCTGCGAAGATCGGTAGGATAGGACGGTAAAAGCCCACCAACGTGACGCCGAAGTCCAGTAGAAACAGAGAGAGAATGATGCGTTGGAACCAGATGAATTCGATCCCTTCAAATATGCTGCGGAAGTTGACGTGACGGCGCTCCCCTGCCGGCACGCCGGATGTGCGCATGGCGAGAATGGCAAACGCCGCGGGTACAAGCATTCCAATAGTTAGGAAATAGGTTGTCACGAGGCCCATCTGGTCGATCAGCATGCCACCGATCGCAGGGCCGAGAAGAAAGCTCATCTGAATGATAATCGTGTTGAGGGTCATCGCGTTCATCAGGTAAGAACGCGGCACCAGCCGCGGGATCAACGCGGAACGCGCCGGCCAGTTGAAAACTTCTACGAGCGCGCCGCCGAAACCGAGCATATAGACATGCCAGGCTTGCACGGCCCCCGTCATGGTCAGCAATCCAAGCAACAAACTCGGGATCAACTGAATCACCATTGTTATAACCAGAAGTTTTTTTCTGTCGAAGCTGTCGGCGACCGCGCCGGCAAAGAGGCCGAAGATGACGAAGGGGAATGCCTGGAGAAAGCCGGTAATTCCGAGCTGCAAGGCGGAACCGGAGATGTCGTAAACCTGATAAAGGCCGGCGACGTTGCGCACCTGAATCCCTATCGCAGTGCACACGCTCGCGATCCACACTAGTCGGAAGTCGCGAAAGAGAAGCGATGCCCAGGGCCGGATGGTTCCGGCCCCGGGCGAACTTGGGTCTATTTCAGGTGAAGCAGCCAACGAAGCGATAAAGCAAACGTATTAGCGACGTTTACTTATATCGTGAGTTGCGGAGAAATTCGAACCGGAGATAATGCCGCCAAGCAACATTCAAGGTTCAAAGGTGCAACGTGTGGTTCTACGGACGTCTACTTTAGGATTTGAACTTTGAACCGCGAAAGCTTAGCGAATCGTTGCAGCGAGCCTGATGTCCTCGAGAACACCACGTTCTTCGGCCTGGGCCAAAACGGCTTCAATGGTTTTCACCAAAGTCCGGGCGCCTTCGATGCTTAGCTCGACGGCCACTCGCGCCGATGGCCCTTCGGCTTCGTTTACGAAATCGATATTCAGCGCATGCTCCAAGGGCATGTCGTACGGGTGATCATACGATACGTTGGCTTCTTTCAGTTCGAACCAACCGTTCATGCTTTTACCGCGACCCTCGATCTTTGCTTGATGAACGATCATTGTGCACATATGGACTTTCCTTTTCCGCTTCTAAAGCTAAAGATAAGATGAGTTCCCGACGAACGCCACGGATTACGACTTCAGCGTCTTATCCAAAAAAGCAAAAGTCTTTTTCCATCCGTCCACCGCCTGTTCCTGCCTATAAGCTGGACGATCGTAATAGAAGAATCCGTGGCCGGCGCCGTCATAGCGGTGAAACTCGTAGCTCTTGCCATGCTTCTTTAGCTCGGCTTCATGCTGGTTAACCTGCTCCGGCGAGGGCGACTTATCCTCGTTGCCAAAGAGTCCTATCATCGGGCAGGAAAGATCTTTCGTGTAATCGATAGGCGCGACTGGCCGCTTCGGGGTCAATTCGTCCGGCTTCTGCACGACGTTGCCGCCCCAGCATTCCACCAATGCGCTGAATCCCTTAAGCCTACAGGCGGCGAGAAATCCGTGACGACCGCCCGAGCAGGTTCCGAATACCCCTACCTTGGAGCTTACGTGCGGTTGCGAGCGCAAGTAGGTCAAGGATCCTTCGAGGTCGCCGAGCACCTGGTCATCCGGCACGCCTCCGGCCGCGCGCACCTTCGCGCCGACATCTTCCGCAGTGCCGTGGCCTTCGCGAAAATAGAGATTTGGAGATATGGTGGCGTAGCCGTGATGGGCAAATCTGCGGGCGCACTCCCGGTACCATTCGTCCCAGCCGGGTGCGTGGTGAATAATCACCATTCCGGGATGGGGGCCCGAGCCCAGTGGCCGCGCATAGTAGGCGTTGATCATGTCCCCTTTGTGTCCGTTCACGGCGACCGTTTCCGCCAGCATGCCTTCGTACTGATTGGTTTGATACATAGGATGAGCTTCCTTTCTCAATGGTTTGATTTGCCTTCCATAGTATGAAACCTAGGCCGGGCGCAACAGGGGCTGGAGCTTTGCGGCTAGCGTTTGGACGGCAAGCAAAATTTAGGGTTGCATTAAAACCCTTGATCCGCTACGCTGAAATCACACTTCAGTAAAGGGCCTTCTGATAGTGGAGTTTATTAATAGAGTTGAAGGTCTGGGCCGTCTTTCCTTGCGAGTTCCTACCACGCGGACAATCCGACCAGAGCGTGCGTTGCATTCCATGTTCTGCTTCCAGCGGTGATCGGTTTCTCAGGGTGAAAGACCACAACAATTCTCTATTTATAAGGAGAAGAACATGAGCAGTAAGATTTACGTGGGTGGCTTGCCGTATGCGACCACCGATGCACAACTACAGGATCTCTTTTCGGCGCATGGGCAGGTGGAATCCGCCCGGGTAATAACCGACAAGTTTACCGGTCGTTCACGCGGCTTCGGTTTCGTGGAAATGGCTAGCTCGGAAGAAGCGCAGAAAGCCATTCAGGCATTGAACGGAACGGATTTTGAAGGCCGCAACCTGACCGTCAACGAAGCCCGCCCGCAGGAGAAACGCTCCGGCGGCTTTGGCGATCGTGGCGGCGAGCGGCGTGGCGGCGGTGGCGGACGGAACCGCTGGTAGTTCGTAATCACCAGTTATGAACAGGAAGGGCGCCAGGTCGGGGCGCCCTTTTTTTTGCTGCGAACGTTGCAGTATGAAGGCTCGCCGAACTCTGGCAACCCGAAACTCGAAACCTGATAGCCTCACTTCCCCCGGAACTGCGCTTGCTTCAGCTGGACCTTCTCATCAGGCGGAGGGGTCCAGATGATGTCCGCACGGTGGGCGTAAACGTCCATGGCGTTCCAAAGCGGAATCGCCGGAGCGTCTTCTAAAATCATGCGGTGCGCTTCAATAAGCAGCTTCTCGCGTTTCTTAACATCGAAAGTCTGTTGTTCCTGGTCTAGTATTTCGTCGAGTTTAGGATTGCTGTAGCCGAGCACGCGCTTGGTGGTACCGGTCCTGAAGTATTGGTGAAAGAGCGTGTCGGCGTCGATGAGGCTGCCGCGTCCGGTCAGATACATCGGATACTTGCCATTCTTGTAGTCTGTATTGAAGATGCTCCACTCGGGCGTCTTTAGAATTGCTTTAACCCCGACCTTGGCTAACTGCTCGACGATCACGAGCGCCACTT
>DATACQ010000033.1:0-7098 GCA_036258955.1 Binatia bacterium | reverse complement strand
GGAATCGGCCCTTTCTAGATCAAACCGCTTATTCCCGGCGAAAGTGACGCAACGCCGCTAAACCGGCGGTGCGTTGAAGAATTAGGACTTGCAGAGCGCCCGCGGCGGCTGTAGATTGCGAGGCCATGAACAATGTCGAATTCGAAGTTGACATGCGGGATGTCGAATATCAGCGCCTAGAAGACAAGGCCTGGCTGGCGCGCATCTATCAACCCAAAGGAACAGGTCCATTCCCGACGATCATTGACGTGCACGGTGGCGCTTGGCACAACGGCGATCGGACCAACAACGCGGGTATCGATCAAGCCCTCGCGGCCAAAGGCATCGTTGTCGCCGCAATAGATTTCCGGCAGCCGCCTGAGGCCGGTTACCCGGCGTCTATCTGTGACGTGAATCTCGCAGTTCGGTGGCTCAAGGCGCATGCGTCGGAGTTCAACGGAACCGACGCTGTAGGAGCGTTCGGCAACTCGAGCGGCGGCCATCAGGTGGTGCTCAATGCGCTTCGCCCGCGCCACGCACCCTATAGGGCGCTACCGCTGCCAAGCCATCCTGAGATCGACGCCAGCCTTGCCTATGTGATCGCGGGTTGGCCCGTGATAGATCCGCTGTTTCGCTTTCGCTTCGCCAAAGAGTTTAACCGCCAAGAACACATCAAGGCACATTTGGATTATTGGCGGACAGAAGAAGCGATGGCGGAAGGCAACCCGCAGACGATCGTCGAGCAGGGCCAGCAGGCCGATCTCCCGCCCATCCTTATGCTGCTCAAGGCGAACGATCGTAACCATCCGCTGGAGATGCAGGAGCGCTTCATCACCTCATATCGGAAACGAGGCGGAGACATTGAGGTGCACACATTCGATGGTTTACCCGAGCACCGCATGGCGCCGACCCCGAGCCAGCCGGACACGATACGAGTGATCGACACCATAGCCGCATTTATCCAGCGGCAAACTGCCCGCGCTTAGCGATTGCCGCGGCTGCGTGAATTCGAGAACTCCCGCGATTGTCGCTGTAATGATTTACCACACCCACGCTTTCGTTCTGATTATGACGTTAGGTGCCGAGGTGATGCCGTGAGGTTCAGTATCTTTCTCGTGATCGTGATTTTTCTTACCGGCTGCGCGAGCATCTCGAGCCGTGAATCCATGGAAGCAGACGTGGATCGGGCAGTGGCGATCATTGAACGCTTCGAAGCGATCCCGGAGAGCGCAATTCCGCCTGCAGTGATGCGCGCGGCGCGAGGTCTGGCAATTCTTACAGTTACTAAAGCCGGGTTTGTCGCTAGCGTCAGGGGCGGCACGGGAGTTGTCGTCGCCCGCACCGACGCGGGTTGGAGCGGTCCTTCAGCCATTGGCACCGGAGGATTGGGAGTCGGCCTTCAGGCTGGCGCTGAGGTGGCTGAGCTCGTGATCGTTCTCAACACGCCGGAGGCTGTGAACGCGTTCGCCCAAGGCGGTAATGTGACCCTTGGAGGCGCATTGAGTGTAGCGGCGGGACCGATCGGGCGGACCGCCGAAGCCGGCGTCGCTGTCGGCGCGGCTATGTACAGCTACAGCCGCAGCCAGGGGCTTTTCGCCGGCATCTCGCTCGAGGGAACCGTACTAGCCACTCGCGACCGGGTCAACGCAGGATACTATGGCGAGCCGGTCGAACCGACGGAGATTCTTGCCGGCAGACTACAGCCGCCCCCCAGCGCGCAAAAGTTGTTGGATGTTTTGTCGAAGTATTGACGGTGCCGCTACCGCTCACGCCAGCAGCTCCGCTAGTTCCTTGGTCATACGCTTTCGCTGGCATCAACCAAGCTAATCCCAGCTTGTTCAGTTTTATCCAGCGCCGACTGACTGCGCGCGCGCAACGGCCCTGAGTTTCCAGCCGATCCCGACAAAGAGCAACACACATGCTAGGAGCGTACTCCCCGCTGCCTGCACAGGTCGAAAAGCGGGGATCGGCACCGTGAAAGCAATGAGAGCAATGCACGTCCAGAACCACAGCCAGCCTGCGCGCCTTTGCGGCGAACCAGGCGCCGTCGAGAGTACGAGATGGAGGACGACGGTAAACGGATAGAGAAGCCATACGAAAAAATACGTAAACGCGAGAGGTGTCAACATCAGGATCAACAAGAGAAGCATGGCATACTCGAGCGCGTCCGAGGTGTCCGAACGCCGACTTCTCGGCGGCATGCAGTAGAGATACAACGAACAGAGCCCGAGCCCGATCGCGACAATCACCAGAGTGACGTACTTAAAATCAATGTCCGCGATATTAACGAACAGCACCTCGTCTCGCTTACGATGTGCGTTGACCGGACGGAGCAAGCGGTGCGCGACGGCAACCAGTGAATGGTTCGCCCAGCTAAAACCACGCTGCTCGCGCTGCGAAATCGATTCCGGTTCATAGCGGAACATTCCGGTAGTCCAGGTCTGTAGGTCCTGGAGGTTGCGGCCCATGCCACGAAACGGAGCCGGAAAGACAACCAGGAGCAGGATTAAAACGATGACAGTCGAAACGGTCGCTTTCCACCGCTTTCGGTATATCAGATAGACCAACGCAAGCACCGGAAAAGCTTTGATCGCGCTGGCAAGCGCCACCAGGGCGCCGGCGGTCCATTCCTTACCGGCGCGCAAGCAGACAAACGCTCCAAGCATGAGCGCCAGAAGAAGGAGATTGGGCTGTCCGAGAATAAAATTCTCCACGACGTACGGCAAGCAACATAGGGCAGGCAAAAAATAGACGAGAGGAGGATCGCGGCCGAACGTGCGGGTTACGAGGAAAAGGGTAAGGAGTAGAGAGACGATCCATGCAGCCGAGTACAAAACCACTAGGATCATAATGAGCGGCAGCTCGCCAAGGTAACTTGGAAACGCGAATAGCACCGCAGCCGTGGGAGGGTACATGAATTGGAACGTTCCGTCGCCCCTCGGCGCGTAAATATCACCGCCTTCTATGACCGTCTGCCCGACTTCAAACCATTTCGCGTAGTCCTTCGTGCTTCCGCGGAAGTAGTTGTTGATTGGCAAAAAGGCGAGAACCGCGATCGTGGTTCCAAAAAAAATTCGAATTTTCGACAGTTGCACGGGCCGAGTTTTTATCGTTGATTACAGGTTATGCCGCTTCAATCTTATCTCCTATGCTCGCTATCATACTGGCCCGTGCGGCGCCACCCGTCATTCCGCGGCAGGCGTTAAAAAGGCCTCGCCTACTGAAGTTAGGCTTTGTGCGGAGCTCTGATCCGTGACACTCTAGGATTCAAACGTCGCTAACTGATAGTCTTACTGCAGCTACCGCGGTATCACATACATGCGGCATATTTCTCGCCGTCTTTGCTGAGCGGAAATAATGACGAACGCGAATACCATCTCGCACGAAGTGTGGCCAAGTCTTCCGCTAGATAAATGGAATGATACCTACGCGACCCTTCATCTGTGGACGCAAATCGTCGGTAAGATTCGCCTCGCCCAAACGCCTTGGACAAACCATTCCTGGCACGTCACCCTGTACGTAACCCCCAGGGGCCTCACCACCGGTTCGATCCCGTTCGGTGCAAGAGCGTTCCAAATCGATTTCGACTTTATCAGTCACGAGCTTAAGATACAGTCTGATCGCAACAGCACCGCTGGTTTCGCGCTGGAACCGCAGTCGGTCGCAGTTTTCTACCGGCGGCTGAGAGAAGAAATGACAAAGCTCGACCTCGAACTGAACATCTACCCCAAACCGAACGAGGTCGCGAACGCGGTTCCTTTCGATCAAGACCACGCTCACACTTCATACGATCGGGAATATGCCAATCGCTTCTGGCGCGTGCTATTGCAAAGCGATCGGATCTTCAAGATTTTTCGTGCGCGCTTCGTCGGCAAGAGTAGTCCGGTGCATTTCTTCTGGGGTGCCGCCGACTTGGCGGTTACGCGGTTTTCCGGGCGCCTCGCGCCGCCGCATCCCGGCGGTGTTCCAAATCTTCCGGATAGAGTCGCTCGGGAAGCATACTCCCACGAGGTCAGCAGCTGCGGATTTTGGCCTGGCGGCGGCGTTATCGAGTATCCTGCGTACTATTCCTATGCATACCCAGAACCGCAAGGATTTGCCGAAACGAAAATAGAGCCTGCGTCAGCATTCTACAGTTCGGCGCTAGGTGAATTCATCTTGCCCTACGATGAAGTTTGCAGCGCCAAATCACCGGAAGATACTCTCCTGGAGTTCCTGCAAACAACCTATGAAGCGGCGGCAAATTTAGCGCGATGGGATCGCGCCTTACTTGAAGGGCTAAGGTATCTGTAGCAAGGGCTCTGAAAGAGGGCCCTACAAGCGTCATAGCTAGCTTCGAGTTGCGAATCTCTTGCTTCGAATTCGAACGCCGTACCGCGAGGCCGGGCGGCCTTTCTGGATCTCGTGACGCAAGCTTAAGAGCTCCCCCTTAAGCGCGAGTATGCCGAGTTGTGCCGTGCCGCGTGAAATTTACCTAAACAACCCTAGATTACGCAGCCGGACCCATCAGAACGCGGCACAGAGCCGTCGCATTGGGTGGTTAATGCCAGAGGCGGGACCTGGGCCAATTTCGGGAGTGCTCGCTGTATGTGTGAATGTCGAAGGGTGTCGAAACTAGAGCTCGTCCTGAGCCGTTGCGGTTTTTCTGGTCTTGGTTCGCTTGGGGACCTTGCGTTTTGGGCTGTTTTTGGGGCGATTTTGCTCCAGCCACATCGCCTCGGCCTTCAGCCAGTGTTGAACCTCGTAACCCTGCGGATAACCTTCTTCTTGCCAAATTCGGTATGCAAGCTTGCGAATCTGTTCTTCGCGTTCGCCTTCCATTCTGTGCACGGTCTCCTTTGTGATCTAGACTAAAATCCAGTTTATACAGCTCGGTGTTTTTTTCAACAATTCTTCTGTGAAAGAATACAAAAGCTTCGAAAATGATAGTGCTTGCCGTCGGCAACGAACGGAGAAGCCCAACCTTGACGGTTACCGGCTTCAGTTGGACCCGCCACTTCGATGTAGTATAGGCAGGTGATCGGCTATATGGAGCCTGAGATGTGGTGGAAAACAACTCTGCTGTTAATAGCGCTCGGATGTTGGCCTGCTGATCGTTCCTTCGCCGCTCTGTGCGCCGACCGCGCCCGGTTTGTCGATGACCAGGCGTTATCCGCTCACGGCTGGGAGTTTGCCGGTGAGGCAGAGGGAGTTCGCACCTACAATCGAACTGCGCCAGGTTCCAGCGTCCGCGAAGTCCTGGGTCAGTCGGTTATTGATGAGCCACCTGAGCGAGTTTTCGCGGCGATATCCGATTATGACCGTTACGCTGATTTCATGCCTTACGTTAAGCGGAGCGAAGCCGTGCGGAAGGAAAACGGAGTCACTTGGGTCTTTCAGCATCTGGAGTTTGATTTATTGCCGGTAAGTGACCGCCGCTACACGATCAGAATTAGCGATCGAGATACTCGGCCGAACGATGGCTTTTATTGCGTTGAATGGACTTTGGACAACGACGAGACGGCCAAGCGCGAGGGGTCCGGAATCACTCCCGCGTTTAACGATGGATTCTGGCTGCTGCGCGGGCTGGAAGGAGGCAAAAAAACCGACGTCCGTTACTTCTTACACACAGATCCCGGGGGTTGGCTCTTCAGTTGGATGATCAATACGGCCAACCGCCAGGCTATTCCGGCGGTGATCCAGGCCGTCCGCAAGCGCGCGAAGTCTAACTCTTGATCTCCTCCGATTGTGACTGCTGACGCATCTGTATCTACAACGCATACTCACGGTTGATGATACCGTATCACAAGCTTTGGCGCGGTGTTTCGTAAAGCTGGCACGGGCTATACGAGTTGAAGGCGTTGTCTTTACTTATTTCGGAGAAGGAGGCTGCAAATGGCAGAAAAACTACTGATCGTCCACGGCTACTCTGACGGCTCGACAAGCTTCACGGGGTTGCGTGATTTCTTTATTCAAAAGGGTGGCTATAAGGAATCGCATACCCATTTTGTCGATTATACGAGCATGGACGATGGTACGACGTATCGCGACCTGGCCGATAAGCTAGACACCGATTATCGGAGTCATTTTGGGTCGGACCGAGTGGATGTCGTTTGCCACAGTACGGGTGCGTTGGTGGTACGTGCATGGCTCGTCCTGCGAAACGAAAGGTCCAGGCGGCGCGCAGGAGAGAAGGGGGTGTTGCTCCCATGTCCGGTGGAGCGCTTGATATGTTTTGCGCCCGCGAATTTTGGATCCGATCTCGCTTTGTTGGGTCAATCATTTCTCAGCAAGTTTCGGACTACTTTCTTCAACAGCCACTCTCATGATGAAGACAGATTTGAAACGGGCAAAGCTTTGCTGCAAGGGCTCGAACCCGCTAGCCCGTTTCAGTGGGAGCTGTCGATGTACGATTTGCACGGCCAAAACACCTACTTCAGTCCCAAGCAACGAGCTGATCAACGTTGCTACCCCTTCGTTCTGTCTGCAGGAACAGTTTACACCGGGCTACAGGCGAAACTCATTAAAGAACGGGCGAAACCCGGCACCGACGGAACGGTGCGAATACCAGGAACAGGCTTGAATACACGTCTGTGCACGCTCGACTTTCCCGACGATCAAGAGGCCAAGCTTCTGTGGTACGATGAGGCCAAATTCGAGCACATTCCGTTCGCCATCTTTGCCGGTTTCAACCACGGTTCAATTATCGATCCAAGCGCACCTGGATTTCTAGCCGAGGATGGTCCCGGCACACTGGCGTTGCAGGCGCTGACGGTCAACTCGAACGAGCGGTATAAAGAGGTTTACGACCTTTTCAAGAAGGCCATGGAATCCAACTACAGCAGAACCGAGGGTGATGATCGGCGGTGCTTCCAGCAGTTCTTCTTCAAACTGCGCGACGATGTAGATTTGCCGGTTCCCGATTACTATGTGGACTTTCATGTCGTACAAAGGGACGGTACCCCTAACGAAGAGCTTACGGTCGTATTCGATGAATATTTTAAAGCCTCTTTCTACCGCCACTCAGTTGATCCGTCACATCGCGTTATGCTGGTGGATTGCTCAAAACTCGAGGAGTTTCGCGATCTTCTTCGTCAGCAAGGTAGCAGGCTCATGATCGAGATCAACGGCGTGAGTGCT
>DATACQ010000032.1:0-4613 GCA_036258955.1 Binatia bacterium | reverse complement strand
ATTCGTTCGGTGCATTCCGCACCATGATGCAATTCAACTGCCGAGGTTTCGAGCGTTCGTACGAGTTCTACCTTCCAAGTTTTCTCTCGCGAGTCTTCGGAGTGCGTATTTAATATAAGAAAGTGAAAGAGAACGGTATTGCGGTTTACTTACCGGCGGAAATAACTATGCAGAAAGATTGCTGAACCTAAATAACGGACATGGTAGAATGACGCTTCGTACCTGGTGGTCCGAGCAATATAAAGCACCTGACCCGATCCTCTGTCCTGAATCCAGCAATGTCGAAAATGAAAGAGTTCAAATGGTGGCAGCGTGGTATTATCTACCAGATCTATCCGCGTTCTTTTTTCGATAGCAACGGCGACGGCATCGGAGATTTGCCCGGCATTCATTCAAAGCTCGATTATTTACAATGGCTTGGGATAGATGCGATTTGGGTCTCGCCCGTTTTTCCCTCACCCATGGCGGATTTCGGGTACGATATCAGCAACTACACCGATATAGACCCGGTGTTCGGGACTTTGGGCGATTTCGATGAGCTTGTTTCCGACGCTCATACACGCGGGCTAAAAGTGCTGCTCGATTACGTGCCGAATCACACATCAGACCGGCATCCCTGGTTCATCGAATCGCGCTCGTCGCGCCAGAACGCCAAGCGCAGCTGGTATATTTGGCGCGACCCCAAACCCGACGGTAGCCCGCCGAACAACTGGCTGGCTAACTTTGGCGGACGTGCCTGGGAATGGGACGAGAAGACCGGGCAGTACTATTACCACGCATTTCTGAAAGAGCAGCCCGACTTGGATTGGCGCAATCCGGAGGTTCAGGAGGCAACGCTCGGGGTTATGCGCTTTTGGCTTGACCGGGGGGTTGACGGCTTTCGCGTTGACGTCATGCATCACATTCTGAAAGATCTCGAGTTGCGGGACAACCCGCCGAACCCCGACTGGCGCCCCGGTCTACATCCATATCGCGAGCTGTTGACTACCCACACCGTTGATCTGCCTGGTGTTCAAGATATTGTGGCCAAAATGCGCGCCGTAGTGGAAGAGTACGAAGACAGGATGATCGTGGGGGAAATCTATCTGCCCGTCGATCGGATCATGGCCTACTACGGCGCAAGCGGAGAAGGCGCGCATTTACCTTTTAACTTTCAGCTAATCGGGCTGCCTTGGAACGCGCGCGACATCGCCGCAGCAGTGGAACGTTACGAAGCGCTGCTACCGTCATTCGGGTGGCCCAATTGGGTTTTGGGCAATCACGACAAACCGCGGGTCGCCACCCGGATCGGCGCCGCACAAGCCCGCGTGGCCGCCATGATGTTGCTGACCCTCAGAGGCACTCCGACGATGTATTATGGCGACGAGATCGGCATGCACAACGTGGCGATTCCTCCCGAGAGGGTGCAGGATCCTTTTGAAAAAAATGTCCCTGGACTCGGAGTTGGGCGGGACCCGGAACGAACCCCGATGCAATGGAACAATACCGCCCAGGCGGGCTTTACGTCATCGTCCCCATGGCTTCCAATCTCTGCAGACTTCAGTCGTATCAACGTTGCGAAAGCGCAATCCGACCCATTTTCGATTCTCGCCCTTTACAAGCGTTTAATCGAACTTCGGCGCGCGGAACGGGCACTTTCCGTGGGGGATTTCACCCACTTGCCGGCTGGCGAGGATCTGATGGCGTATGTGCGCAGGGCGGAAGATCGTAGAATGTTGGTGCTTCTAAACCTCGGCGGCAAGCCGCGGAGCTTCGATCTGAGTGACCTTGCATGCTCCTCCCGCCTGCTGCTTTCTACATACCTCGATCGATCGCCTAAACTCCTACGCGGCGAAATCTCACTACGTCCCGACGAAGGCATGCTGATCGAGTTGCTTTGATTTGTTTCGCCCGGGACTTAGATCCAAAGCAGGGACAGGTCGCGACTGCGCTACCAAGCTTTTTCCACTTTGAATTTGACCCGTGCCCGGGAAAGTGCTTTTATGGCCAAATGCAAGAAACCATTACGTTTATTTCTGCTTTGATCCTGATCTGGAACCTCATTTCAATCCCCGGCCTGTTTCAATTTACAGGTTTTTTTATCGGTGTTGGCTTGAGTTCCTGGATCGTGGATGAGTTTCTCAATCCGCAAGAATGAGCTCAATTGGTGCAGCGATTTACGGTTAGGTGCTCACGATGCCACGATCTGTTTCAATTCCGCTACTGAACAAACCCAGCCTGTCCTGAGCGCGAGAATCACCCGCTCTCGAAAATACGTGCCATCCCAGAGCTTCCGAGTAGTCCAAGAGAAGAATAAACAGCGGCCGTCGTGCATGCCTGAAAGCCTACCTTTACACTTCCGCTATCAACGATAGTCAAACCCGGCTCTCATCTCAATCGCCTGCGGCGTAGAACTCTCCACTGCTGGCGGTCATAGACGATCGATCGCAAGCCGCAGTGCTTGCCGGCGCATGACAATACTGAACCGGATAGCGGCGCAATCTGAAGCTTGCCGGCGGTTCTCAGATGACGCTCGTGCAGTCAGCGTTGTTCTTGCTTGCTAAATTTTACGGGCGATTGCTTCACCGACGAATCGTCGAGCATGGCCCGCCAACATCATTTCATTTAGCGCGCACGCAATTGACCGTGGCCTTTTTCTTGCGTCTGCGATGCGTTATGGATGAACCATTTTTAGCCTCGATAGCAGATCAGTTGCAGCGCGAACGGCGCAGGCTGATAGAACAGCTCCGTCGCAACGATGCGAGCTTTGAGCAGATAACCGGAACCCGGGAAGCAGAGCGCGATGAGCACGCGCAGGAAGAGCGGGATACCCGGGTATTGGAGAACTTAGATGAACGTCAGCAGCGCCGAGTGGCTGACATCGACGCTGCGTTGGCGCGCATCGAAGGTGGCAACTTTGGGCGTTGCCAAAAATGCGGCGGCGCAATAACGCAACAGCGCTTGCTCTCCAACCCGACGGCAACGCTTTGCAATGACTGTTCGGCGCGCGAGGAGCAGCAGCCGGCCGAAGACTCGGAGGGCGGCGCAACAGATTCGGCAGCGAGCGTGACCCTACCGCCAGACCTGGAATTACTCGATGATGATGAGTTGGCGGCGCATCTCACGGACATTGTCAGGCAAGACGGGCAGGTCGATATGGACGAGCTACAGATTACGGCTAAAAACGGTTTGATCATCTTGAACGGTGCGGTGCCGAGCGAAGCGGAGCATCAGATCTTACTCAACATTTTGACCGACGTGGCCGGCATTCAGGACCTCGATGATCGCCTGGAGATTGTGCGACTCGCTTGGGAGCGCGATGACCGCTTCAAAGATGAAGCAGTTCAGGACGTCACCCCAGGCACGGTTCCGGACCAAGAACCGTACGCCGGCACAGACGATGTCGTACTGAGCGAGGAAGAAGGCGTTACTTACGAGCCTCCCGTGAATCCGCCGGCGCCGCCGTATCGCAAAGATTGAAAACGCGGTCGTCCCGGCTCAGCGAAACTAACGTCGGAAACGTCCCGGGCCTAGGACGAGGGTGTGCTGCGCAGGTTTGCGAACGGATTGTGCCCGGAACTTCTATCTTGATCAGTCGCCGCTTTCTCGCATTTCCTGTCGCGATCTCCTCTTTGTACCGCCTGAGCGGCTTGTCATTTGCTAGTAGCCATTCCAGAAAAGATCCATCGCGGCGGTCTACGAGCCCGATCGCCGAGTCTTTTGCGCCGCCTCGTAGACGCATTGGGGAACCATGTCGCTGTCCCGTTTTTTTCGCACCGACGATTTACGCGCCCCGGGCGTGCGTCTACGTAAATGGTGGTCCGCCGGGGCGCCGTTTTCGCGAGCCGCAAAGATCGGCGCGTGGATTGCCGGTAGCATTCTCCTTCTGTTGGCCCTTGCCATCGTCGGTGCTTTTTTTATCGATGAGCCCCTGCGCCGGAGAATGGAAGCGAGGCTCAACTCGACCCTACAAGGCTATACGGTAAAAATCGGCAAACTGGACTTTCACCCGATCGGTTTATCTCTGGACCTGGAGGACGCGACGATCGTTCAAAATGAAATTCCCGAACCACCGGTCGCTCATATACCAAGACTGAGCGCTAGCGTGGACTGGCGGGCCATCCTGGTTGGCCGGGTCGTAGCGGATTTTGAAATCGACAGCCCCAAGCTCTACATCAACCTTAAACAGGCAAAGAAAGAAATCGAAGATGAGACTCCCGTCGAAGAGCGCGGTTGGCAGCAGGCGCTGCAAGAGATTTATCCGCTGCATGTTAACTACTTTGCGATAAACAACGGCGAGTTGACCTATGTCGATGAAGGTCCATTTCGTCCGCTTGAATTAACGCAAGTAAATTTTCGGGCCGAAAACCTACGAAATGTCAGATCCGAAGAGGGTATCTACCCTTCGCCGGTCCACATCGATGCAGTGGTATTTGGCAACGGCAAACTGCTCATCCAAGGCAATGCGGATTTTCTGGCCGAACCTCACGTCAGCTTTAAGACCGATCTCTCTGTTGAGGATATTGCTTTGGATTATTTCAAGCCGCTCATCGAGCGCTACAATGTCGCCGTACATCAGGGCACATTGTCGGCAAACGGCAACATGGAGTACGCGGCGAACACTAAATACATCA